>WAMH01000032.1 GCA_015522395.1 Thermococcus sp.
GAGAAGAGAAGGTGGTAACATGTCAGCCAAAGATGAGTTTGGAACGACAAAGTATGTTGTGTACGCTGAATTTGAGGCAAACGGAATAGTTGAAAGGCCAGACGTCGTCGGTGCAATATTCGGCCAGACAGAGGGGCTTCTCGGCGACGACCTTGACCTGAGGGAACTCCAGAAGACAGGAAGGATAGGAAGGATACGGGTCGAGGTTCACACCAAGGCCGGGAAGACCTTTGGAACGATAACCGTCCCATCGAGCCTTGACAGGGTTGAAACAGCCATTTTGGCGGCTGCCCTTGAAACGATAGACCGCGTTGGTCCTGCCGAGGCCCAGATAAAGGTCCTCCGCATCGAGGACGTTAGGGCCACCAAGAGGAAGTACATCATAGAGAGGGCCAAGGAGATACTCGAAGGCCTCATGGACCAGGAGATACCCGAAACCCAGGAGCTGACGGAGGAGGTCAAGAAGGCCGTCCGCGCAAAGGAGCTGATTGAGTACGGGCCGGAGAAGCTGCCCGCCGGACCGCACGTGCCGTTCTCCGACTCCATCATAGTCGTCGAGGGCAGGGCCGATGTTCTCAACCTGCTCAAGCACGGCATAAAGAACGCGATAGCGGTTGAGGGAACCTCGATTCCCGAAACCATAATCAAGCTCAGCAAGGAGCGCATAGTGACGACCTTCACAGACGGAGACCGCGGCGGCGAGCTTATCCTCAAGGAACTCCTCCAGGTCGCGGACGTTGACTACGTGGCCCGCGCCCCTGAGGGCAAAGAGGTCGAGGAGCTTACCAAGAAGGAGATAGTCAAGGCCCTGAGGAGCAAGGTTCCTGCGGAGCAGGTGATAACGGAGATATTCTACAAGGGCAGGAACTTCTATGACGTCATCAGGGAGAAGGAACGCGAGAGGGAGAAGGCGGAGAAGGAGAAGAAAGCTCCCCTTGCGGTTGCCGCTCCAGCCCAGCACGCGGCCCAGGCTCAGAAGACCAGTGAAGAGCGCAGGCCCGAGAGGGCTGAGAGGGTGGAGCCGAAGAAAGAGGAGCGTATAATCCGCCCGATACAGAAACCAAAGCCGAGCGAAATCGACGAGTTCAGGGAATTTATTGAGAAGGTAAAGAGTGCCAAAGAGTCCATCGCGATACTCCTCGACGAGAACAAGAACATCATAGCAGAGATTCCCGTCAGGGAACTCACCAACCAGCTGAAGGAGCGCAAGGACGTCTACGCGGTGGTCTTCAACGGCGTCATAACCCAGAGGCTCATAGACACCGTCAGCGAGACCGGCGTCCGCTATCTGGTCGGCGCGAGGAAGTACAACGTCGTCAGAAGGCCGGTCAACCTCAAGATAGTCACCTTCGCTGAGTGAATCCTTTTCTTTCCGCTTTCCAACTTTATGACGTCTAAGATGGAGGACTAACCTTTATAACCGCTTTTCCGATTCCCCCACGGGTGGTCAAAGATGGTGGAAGAGCTAATCTGGAAGTACGCGCTGGTTAACGCTTACACCCACAAAGGGAAGGCAAACCCAAAGGCTGTCATAGGGAAGGTTCTCGGCGAGAACCCCGAGCTGAGGCCGAGGGCGAAGGAGATAATTCCGCTCGTTAACGAGGTCGTCGAGAAGGTTAACGCTCTGAGCATTGAGGAGCAGGAAAAGAGGCTTCACGAGATTTACCCAGAGTTCTTCGAGGAGAAGAAGACCAAGAGAGAGGAGAGGAAAGGTTTGCCCCCTCTTCCCAAAGCGGAGAAGGGGAAAGTTGTCACACGCTTCGCCCCGAATCCTGATGGAGCTTTCCACCTTGGGAACGCCCGCGCGGCAATCCTGAGCCACGAGTACGCGAGACTCTACGGCGGCAAGTTCATCCTCCGCTTTGACGACACCGACCCAAAGGTCAAGAGACCCGAGCCGATCTTCTACGATTGGATTAAGGAGGATTTGGAGTGGCTCGGCTTTAAGATTGACGAAATCCACATAGCAAGCGACAGGCTTGAGATATACTACAACTACGCCGAGAAGCTCATAAAGATGGGTAAGGCCTACGTATGTACCTGTAAACCGGAGAAGTTCCGCGAGCTCCGCGACAAGGGAATAGCCTGTCCGCACAGGGATGAACCCGTAGAGGTTCAGCTCGAGCGCTGGAGGAAGATGCTGAACGGCGAGTATAAAGAGGGTGAAGCGGTGGTCAGGATAAAGACCGACCTCAGCCATCCAAACCCCGCCGTGAGGGACTGGCCTGCCCTGAGGATAATTGACAACCCAAACCATCCACGCGTGGGGAACAAGTAC
>WAMH01000033.1 GCA_015522395.1 Thermococcus sp.
AATCAGGTCGGGGTCTTCCTTCTCAAAAATTCCGATCGCCTCAGAAAGGGGGGCGTCGATGTCAATTTTCTGGAACCTGTCGGTCATAACTTCCTGCACAAGAATACCGACCATGCTGTCACCTCCTTCATAACCTATTAGGGCGCCCGATAATTTAAACCTTTTCAACCGAAGAGGTTTTAGTAAAGGAAGGTTAATAAATTTTGCGCTAATTCGCAAGATTTATAAAACCAGACCTGGAACTCAAAACCGCGCCGGGGTAGCCTAGCCTGGGAAGGCGCTGGACTCGAGATCCAGTGGGCTTTGCCCACCAGGGTTCAAATCCCTGCCCCGGCGCCATCTGCCGAGCCTCCGGGGTTTCCACCCCAAACTTCTGTTCTCGGGTTCAAACGCTGAAAATTTAAAGGACAGTTGCCTTGGAGGGCCAGACTGAAAGAAAAAGCTCAAGTTGTAATGAAAGCCCCGTCCTTCTCCACTATAACCGTGTGCTCGAACTGGGCCACCATTCCGCCGCGGATCTCCCTCAGGATTGGATAGCTGTATATCGCCCCGACCCTGTCGAGCTGGGCTAATGCCATCTTGAGCTGTCCCTCGTGCATGAAGTCCTGCAGCCAGCGGTAGGCAAAGGGAAGCGTTTTGTACTCCCGCTTGATGTGCATTAACAATCTCCTCGCCTGAGCCATCCTGACCGGTCTGTCGCGGACGTACATGAAGATGAGCGCCGGCGGAACCTCTATAACCTGCCCCGCTCCGGTGGTTGCGAAAGGCTCTATCGCTATGACATCGCCCTCCTTCAGCTCGTAGGTGTCGGCCTGGCGGTATATGTTGGGTATGCTGACTCCAGCGTGAAGCTTGTAGCGCTCTATCTTGTGCCCGCTGAGGTTGACGATAGGATTAAAGCCCTTCCCCCGGATGGTTTCCTCGATGGCCTTCCCAATCTCGCGGATTTTAACTCCAGCCCTAACGGTCGCTATCGCGTTCTCAAGGGCCTCTCTAGCAGCCTCCATAAGCTCGTCTTCCTCCATCCCCACGCGGAAGGTTAAAGCCGTGTCCGCTATGTAGCCGTCAACGTGAACCCCGAGGTCGAGCTTGAGGTAGTCGCCCTCGTGCAGAACGCTCTCGTCGCCTTTGTAGGGCGTGTAGTGGGCCGCCTGTTCGTTTATCGAGAGGTTGCATGGAAAAGCCGGCTTGCCCCCCAGCTCAACGGTTCTTCTCTCAACGAACTCCGCTATGTCGTAGAGCTTTGCACCGGGCTTTATGAGTTCGGCGGCTTCCTTTTTTATCCGCTTCGCTATCTCGCCTGCCTTGATCAGGGCTTCCTTTTCGTCCACCTCTATCACCAAAGGAGAGAGTGTTTGGAGACCCTTAAACCTTTCCACGGGAAAACCTTTTATTTCCGCGGAACCCTAAGCCTACGGTGGGTCCATGTTCGAACTTGGAAGGCACATCAACCTCTCCGACGACATCTTCGTGGTCAAGAACCTCATCGGCTCTATCCTCCAGGGCGTTGGACTGGCCTACCTTTTCCCCGTTCTGCTTGCCTGGTTCTACCCGAACGAGATAAAATACGTCGTCTACTTCGCGGCTCCGGGGGCGTTCAGCATACTCCTCGGTGCTTGGCTGAGTAGGCACATGGGCAAGATCGAGGACGTCAACCTCAGGCAGGCCATGGTCTCGGCCGCCTTCACTTGGCTCTTCGCTTCCTTTGTCAGCGTGGTTCCGTTCATGGGCATAGCCCACATGTCCTTCGTGAACTCCTACTTTGAGAGCATGAGCGCATGGACCGGAACGGGACTTACCGTCATGACCCACCTCTCGAGCTACCCCCACATGCTCCTCTTCTGGCGCGCCTGGATGCAGTGGCTCGGCGGCATTGGGATAGTCCTCGTTGCCCTCACGGTTCTCATCAGACCTGGGGTTGCCGCGGCGAGACTCTACAGGGCTGAGGCAAGGAGCGAGAGAATCCTCCCCAACCTTGTGAACACGGCCAAGGTCATCTTCCAGATATACCTCGTTCTAACGCTCGTGGGCATTTACCTCTACTATATCAACGGCATGCCCCTTTTTGATGCGGTTGTTAACGCCATGACCGGCCTCGGGACCGGTGGCATGAGCAACCACGACGCGAGCATCGGCTACTACCACAGTACTGCCATAGAGGCCGTGACGATATTCCTGATGATAATGGGTGCGGTCAACTTTACGGTCCACTACCGCATGTTCGCTCAGAGACACCTCAAGGCCTTCTTCGAGGACGTTCAGGTTAGGTACATGTTTATTTTCCTCATCCCGGCGATTTCTATCGTGGCTTACAGCCTCTTTCAAGCAGGGGATCCCGTTGGTCAGGCCCTCAGACAGGCGATCTTCCACTCGGTCTCGGCCATAACCTGCACCGGTTTTGGGATAGCCAACATAGCCAACTATCCCCAGGTTGCGAAGTTCATCCTCGCCATTTTAATGGTCATAGGTGGCGGCGCCGGGAGCACCGCCGGCGGGATAAAGCTGATCAGGGTTACGCTGATGTATGAGAGCCTCAAGTGGACGCTTCAGCAGGCTATACTTCCGAAGGGAGCGGTCATAAAGCGCAAGGTCGGCAACTACGTCTTCAGCACGGAGGACATCCAGGAGGTCATGAGCTTCACCATGACGTACTTTGCCTTCCTCCTCTTCGGAACGGTGTACGTGATGCTCCGCACCGGAAGGGACTTGGCCGATGCATTCTTTGAGGTTGCCTCCGCCCAGGGCAACGTTGGCCTGAGCGTGGGTATAACCTCCCCTCACATGGCGGTTGACCTCAAGGTACTCCTGATACTCCTTATGTGGATAGGCAGACTTGAGATATTCTCGACGCTGGTCTTTATAATAAGCACGTTCCTTCTCATTCCAAGGGTGGTGAGGCGTGGATGAAGGTCATAGAGGCTGATGGACTAAGCTTTAAATACCGCAGGGCGGAAAGGCCCTCCCTTCAGGACGTCAGCTTCTCCATGAGAAAGGGTGAGATGGTTGGCGTCATCGGTCCGAGCGGTAGCGGGAAATCAACACTCTGCCTCACCCTCAACGGGATAATCCCTAACTCCATAAAGGGTGACTTCAAGGGGACTGTCATAGTGAGGAATCCCCTCACCGG
>WAMH01000034.1 GCA_015522395.1 Thermococcus sp.
CATAAATCTTTCTAGCCCCACTATCTTTCAGTTTCTTTATACAAGCAGCGATTGTATTCCCAGAGGTCAATATATCATCTATTAAAAAGTACACTCTTCCCAGTTACCTGGGGGTACACGTTAAGAGTGTTATATTGATTGTGAGCTAATCGCTTTACATCATCTGCATTATGGTTTGGTATTGGCATACTCCGCTCAATTAAATTAGTCCCGTTTTCAACTCCCATATAAGTTGAAACAATTTTGGTCAGTTCTTGGAGTGATGGACTAACTTTCTTAGGGATATGGCTTGGAACTGGGATTATAATGTCAACTTTAATCTTCTCAGAAGCGAGAAGTATCTTAACACATTCTGCTATTTTTTCTGTTGCTTTCGTTGTATCTTCTAAGGGAATACCTGAAAACGGCTTGAACTGCTTGACAATTTGCGTAAACTTGTCAGTGTTGTGTTCGTGGGGGTATCTACTTTTTGGGTAATATATCCCAAGATAATAATGGGGAACAGTAATCTCTTCCGAGGTTTTTGGTATCCGTATTACTATATCTCCCTTGTGTGGACTGGATCCTTCAAGTTTGTCACAAGACACTTTAAGTGGAGTATAATTTTGGAACCTAATCTCCCATTCCTCTAATATGGTTTTAAAATATTCCTCTACTGACAACATTATGACACACCTTTAATCTTTGAGTTAATTTTCTTTTCTGTTATCCAAGAATAGTGCCATGTTGTAATTAAAAGTTTTTCTCCAAAAGAGCGAGCTGGACAGCCGATAAACTTTTATATACCCATAGCCCAGATTAAGTACAAAAAAGTGTACTACAAAAATCTGTACCCGGTGGTATCATGGAGGATCTCAAAGTCCAACTCGAGGAGCTGAAGAAGAGGCTGGAACTCCTTGAGGAGAACATAGATCCCGTTGATGAGGTTATGCTCTCCATAAAGGCCCGCCTGCGGAGGAAGCTTGAGGGGGGCAAACTTCCCGAACTCGACGAGGAGAAAGCGGCAAAGACCCTCAAGGCTTTGGCGAATCCCGACAGGATAAGGATACTCAAAATGCTCTCCGAGAGACCGATGGGGTTCAAGGAGATAAAGGAAGCCCTCGGCGTCGAGAGTCCGACCGTTTCCCATCACCTTAAGCTCCTCACGAAAACCGGCATGGTGAGAAAGGGGGACGGATACGAGATCTCGCCCAACGGACGTTTGTTTCTGCGTTTGCTCGAGATAATCACTGCCCTTGAGGAGGTGGAAGAATGAGTTTTAGATGGGAGTGGAAATACCGGGCCGTTCGAAAGGAGGGGCCGCGCTTTAAGCTCACGGAGTACCTAAAGGCGTTAACGGCCATACTGCTCATAGCTTGGCTCTTCAAAGGCCCGCTGAGGCTCGAGGCCTACAACGACTACATGGTCTACGCGATAATAGCGCTCCTCTTTGCCTTCGAACTGCTGAGCGTCGGCAGGTGGTTCGGGGTAACGGTCAGCGGAGTGGTATTCGCCCTCGCCAAGGGCTTCTTCTGGACGAGCGTTTTCCTCTTCTTCGGCCAGTGGCTGGGGATGAGCGATAGGCTAAGCTCCTACGACGGAACGGCATTCGCCTACGCCGTCGTTCTCTCCATAGCAGGCCTCCTCCTGTCGAAGTTCGACGAGAGGCGGATGGAGATCAAGGTGGAGAAAAAGGCCTATGAGTTCAGCGGGGCCGACTTTGGGGACGTGAAGCTGAAGGGAAGCGGAAAGGCCTACCCCGTCAAGTTCGGGAGGAAAAGGGCTGGCTGGGTCTTGGATGGGGAGGTTGAGGTCGAGGCAGAGACGCCTCTCGGCAAAATCTCCAAGAAACTCCTGCCGCCGGTGGTTGTCTGGACAGAGGAGAGCATAGCGGGCAAAAAGACCGCCCCCGATCCTGGCTTTGCTGCCAGGGTAAACGAGATGATAAACCCAGACAGGCTCTACCGGGACAGGAACAAGGCCAGCGTCGTTGATCTCGGCTTCATAAAGGTCTACGAGGGCGAGGACTTTGAGTACGTCAAGCTGCCCTTCGTGGAGGTGCTTGAGACCCCAACCGGAGAGGAGGTGAGGGTGGGGCCGATACACATCCACGAGGGCAATCCGGGGATGCCGCCCGGCGAGATGCTGACCATCAGGGAGCTTCGCAACGGCTTCCAGCTCACGAAGATCGGTGACAGGCTGAGGATACAGACCGATGAGTACAGCATAGAGGTCGATGGCGAGAGGGTCACCTACAGGAGCGGGAACGAGGTTCTGCGCCTTGGGGAAGCGGTTTCCCTCCGCTCGGGGGACGTCTCGGTGACCGTCAGCAGGGGAAGGGCGAAGGTGAGGATAGAGGACGCCGTCATCTCCGCGAGGGACGGAAAGGTCAGGATACGCGTTGGGGGCAGGACATACACGGTGGAAAGCAGGGAAGCTTACAGGCTTGTTTTGGACAAGGCGAAGGAGATAGTTGAGGAGCAGAGTGCCGAGCTGATTGAGGGCCTTGGAATAGACAAAACTCTGCTCAGCAGGCGCGTCAAGGAGCTTCTCGACGAGCTGATGGGTTATATCGGGTGATGAGGATGAGGTTTGAAAACGCGCGGGAGATTGAGGTAGGGGCCGTGAACGGCCTCGTGATAATCGAGGGCTGGGAAAACGGCTATGCCGAGGTCAGCTACGTGCCTCACGGGGAGGTGGATGTCGAGGTTGAGCAGAAGGGGAGTAGGCTCATCATAAAGGAGAAGCCGAAGAAGAAGTTCCTCAACCTGCTCAGGGAGAGTGGCTGGGCCGAGATAAACCTGAAAGTGCCGAAGAGTGCCGTTGTAAACGCCAGGAACGTCAACGGCGAGCTTAAAGCCAGAGGAGTGCGCTTTAGGGAGGTAACGACGGTTAACGGGGAGATTCACCTTGAGGACTGCGAGGCCGAAAAGCTCTCCACCGTCAACGGAGAGATAACGGCCCATTTAAGCGTTGCCGGACCACTCAAGGCTTCGACCGTCAACGGGGAACTTGAGATCACCATCGAGGAACTCGAAGGCGATGTGGAGGCGAGCTGCGTTAACGGCGATATCGTTCTCCGCCTCACCGACTTCTGCGATGCGAGGATAGAGACGAAGAAGGCCAACGGCGACGTTGAGTTCGTCGGCATAGACCCTGACGAGCCGGTCATCGGCACCGGGGAGTTTACCGTCAAAGTAAGCACCGTCAACGGAGACGTGAGGGTGGAGCTAATCTGATTTTCCATTTTTGCAGAATTATGTAATAGTTTAATTGCTTAGCAAGCTGAGGGGGTTAGCCTGGATGCTCGACGACCTGAGGGATCTTGGACGGAACTTCTGGCTCTACACTGCTGGCAGGTGGATTTCGCAGGCCGGGTGGGTGGTTCAGGACGTGGCCGTTCCGCTCTACGTGCTTGACAAAACCGGAAGCGGTGCGATGATGAGCGCCTTCGTGATGGCCGAGCTGATTCCGAGGCTGGTGTTGAACCCGATAGCCGGCGTCATAGGCGACCGCTACAACAGGAAGAAGCTCATGTACGGCCTCGATATCGCGCGGGGCGTTTTGCTCTTCGGCGTCCTGGCCTTCAACCTCCTTGGAATCCCGGAACTCCTCACAGTGCAGGTGTTAATGAGCATCCTTGGAACGTTCTTCTCCGCGGGAATAAGCGGGATGTTCCCTGACTTGGTGGATAAAGAGCGTCTCGCCCAGGCCAACTCGTTACTCCAGATGGGTGGACAGATTCTCCGGATAATCGGCCCGGTTCTGGGCGGGCTTGTATACGCCCTCGGGGGGATAAGGCTTGCCATACTGATAAACGCGGTCAGCTTCTTCGGTTCAGGCCTCTTCGAGACCCTCATCGAGTACGAATGGGAGACGAGGAAGTTAAGCTCGGTTCATGAAGTCTGGGATGACATGGTCGAGGGCTTCCGCTTCATTAGGGACTCGAGGCCCCTTCTAATCCTCGTTAGCCTCGCCGTAATACTGAACACCCTTCTCAACCCCGTTTTTGCCGTTGTGCTTCCGTACCTCGCCAGGATAACCTTGGGCCTCTCTTCCGTTAAATTCGGGAGCATTGAGACGGCGGCAACCCTCGGGGCCTTGACAGGTAACCTCCTGATAGCGGGAAAGCTCAAGGAGAACTCGGAGGAGGTCTTCTTCAAAGCCGCCTTCGTACAGCTCGGCATTCTCTTCCTCCTCGTCCTCGCGGCCTATCCGGCCTTTAGGGATGTGGCCTATCCGCTCCTCATAGTCACCTTCGTCCTCTTCGGGGTCTTCAACACCCTCGTGAACGTCCCGCTCTTCACGAAGCTCCAGAAGGCCGTACCAGGGGAGGTGCGCTCGCGCTTCTTCACGGCGTTTGAGACCACGGTCATGGCGACAACTCCGCTTGGAATGGCCATCATAGGCCCAATTCTCAACGTCCTTCCGGTTTACGAGCTTGTGGGGGTTCTTCTGGCCGTGAGCTTCGCCATAGCGCTCGCATTCTACCTGAGGTTCGGCGAAACCATTATGAGGGTCGGTGAGGAGGTTCCGGGGGTGATAGGTTGAGCCTCGGCAGAAACTTCTGGCTCTTCGCCTTTGGCCGCTTTATTAGCCAGCTCGGCTGGGCGGTTCAGGACGTAGCTCTACCGCTCTACGTGCTGGACAAGACGCACAGTGGAGGCATGATGACGGCCTTCATCCTTGCGGAGATGATACCCGCAATGCTCGTCATGCCATTCGCCGGTGTGATAGGCGACCGCTACAACAGGAAATGGCTGATGGTTGGCTTTGACATCGCGCGCGGAATTCTGCTCTTCGGCGTTTTAGCTTTCAACCTGCTCTCAATCAAGCAGCTCCTCGTCGTACAGGTGATAATGGCCACGATGGGGGCCTTCTTTGGGGCATCCACAAGTGCGATGTTCCCGGATCTGGTCGAGCCGGACGAGCTTGAGAGGGCCAACTCCATAACAAGCTCCTTCAACATTTTCGCCCGCCTCGTCGGTCCCGCCCTCGGCGGCTTCATCTACGCCATCGGAGGCATCGCCCTAGCTCTCCTCGTCAATGCGGTGAGTTTCTTCGGCTCCGGCCTCTTTGAGACCCTCATTCAATACA
>WAMH01000035.1 GCA_015522395.1 Thermococcus sp.
GCCCTGAACCGCACCTTCGTCCCGGGCCTGCTTTGAGCCAGGAGGTGTAAATCAGCGCTTACCACCGTCGCTATCTTCGCGTAGCCGCCGGTGGTCTGAGCATCCTTCATCATCACTATCGGCCTTCCATTAGCGGGGACCTGGACGGTTCCAGGAGTCAGCGGTTCCGTGACGATGTCGGCACCCTTCTGAGAGTGCCCTATAACCGGCCCGTCCAGCCGGTAGCCCATCCTGTCCGACTCTGGCGTTACGGTATAGGCTTCGCTCAGAAAAGTCCTCACGCCAGCCTCCGAGAAGTGCTCTAAATTGGGACCGAGAACAACCCTTATTTCCAGTTCCTTACTCGAATAATCCGGCCTGAGTTCGGGGGGCAGATAACGCCCTTCTCTGCCGGTCAGGATGGCGTAGCCCAGGCTTAGCCGGTCGCCAGCCTCCAGAGGTCTTCCGAGCTTCGCCTTCGGATAGACCGAGCAACTGCCTAAGAGCCTCTCACACTTTATCCCGCCGGCGAAGGCGATGTAGCCGTAGAGGCCGTTCCTCAACGTTCCGACCTCAAGAACGTCGCCCCTCTTGGCCCAGTAACTCGTCCACGGCTCAATAGGAACGCCGTTGAGCCTACCATCAACGTCCCCGGCAACGGCAAAAACTGTGGAGACGTTGAACCTCACCGTTGGCCCGGCAAGAAGGAATTCAAGGAGTGGGGTGTTTCCGGGATTTCCAACGAGGTAGTTTGCTATTCTCGCGGAGTAATCATCCATGAAACCTGAAATGGGCACTCCCAGCTTTCTGTACCCGGACCTTCCGGAATCCTGTATTGTGAGGAGCGAGGGGACTTTGAGGAGTTCAATCAATCCCTTCACCCCACTCCTCCTGATAGATCTCCTTGAACTCGCTCTCGTCTATGGGCACGAACTTCACTCTATCGCCGGGCTGGAGGAGCGTCGGTGGCTCTTTCGACGGATTGAAGAGCCTCAACGGTGTTCTCCCGATGAGCCGCCAGCCACCGGGGCTTTCGAGTGGATAAATTCCGGTCTGCTTTCCAGCTATGCCAACCGAACCTGCCGGAACTTTCAGGCGGGGCCTCTCCAGACGGGGTGCCGCGATTCTCTCGTCCATCCCGCCGAGGTAGGAGAACCCCGGGAGAAAGCCGAGGAAGTAGACGCGGTAGACCGGCCTCGAGTGGATTTCAACCACATCATCAACGGTGAGATCGTTGTGTTCCGCCACGAACTCGATGTCCGGGCCGTACTGGCTGCCGTAAACGACGGGAACCTCGACGAACCTGCCCCTGAATGACTCTGTTTCAGCGCTTAACAGCGGCTTTATAGCAGTCTCAACTTCGACGTAGGCGACCTTTAGGGGGTCGTAGACCACGAGGAGCGAGGAGTATGCCGGTACCACCTCCACAAGCCACTCAAAGTCTGCCTCCTCTATGGCCCTTGCAACGGCGTGGACCCTACCGTTTATCTCCTCGTCTATAAGCTCACCGAAGGAAATCAGAAGGGCGGAGTCGCCGGCGGGCTTTAACTCTGGTATCATGGAGGTCACCGCACTATCTCCATCATCGGCACGACCTTCACTCCCTCTTCTTCAAGAGCCCTCCTCACATGGGCCGCTATCTCCACAGCTTTCGGATTGTCGCCATGGACGCAGATGGTGTCAACCTTCAGCTCGACCCACTCGCCGTTTATCGCCTTAACCCCGCCGTCCTTGACCATTGAAATCACGCGCTCCGCTATCTCCTTTTTGTCGTGAATCACTGCACCGGGTTTCGAGCGGGAAACGAGCGTGCCATCAGGGTTGTATGCCCTGTCAGCAAAGACCTCGTGGGCCACCTTAACGCCCATCTCCTCCGCTACCTCCGCTGCCCTCGAGCCGGAGAGGATTACGAAGATGAGCCTTCTGTCAAAATCTGCTATCCCTTCAATGACCGCCCTCGCGAGTTCTTCGTCCTTCACCAGTGCATTGTAGAGTGCCCCGTGGGGCTTGACATGCTGTAGCTCAACCCCTTCCGCCCTGACAAAGGCGTAAAGCGCTCCAATCTGGTAGAGAACGTAATTCCTTGCTTCTTCTGAAGAAAGCTTCATATATCTCCTCCCGAAGCCGAGCAAATCAGGATAGCCGGGATGTGCGCCAACTGCAACGCCGTTCTCCTTTGCGAGCCTTACAGTTTTCCTCATGACGAGGGGATCTCCGGCGTGCCAGCCGGTCGCGACGTTAGCTGAGCTTATGTACTTCATAACCTCCTCATCGAGGCCGAGCTTGTAACGACCAAAGCTCTCCCCCAAATCAGAGTTGAGGTCGACCTTCATGTTCCCACCGC
>WAMH01000036.1 GCA_015522395.1 Thermococcus sp.
TGTGCCTGTCCAGTGCGTTGTAGCTGGCGTTCAGCTCACCTCCAACGAACCAGCGGAAGAAGGGGGCATTTGAATCGTCGAGAACTTTGTCCCAGGTCTTGAACCAGTCGAGAACCTTGGCCTGCTCGGCCCAGAACTCCTCAATGTTCTCGATGGACTTCCCCTGCTCCTCCCGGAAGGCCTGCATGGGGACGTATCTTTCCTTCAGGAATCCTTCGCCAATCTGCATGGCAACCACCCGTTTTTTTCTGGATAAGGGACGGGTTTCCTTAAAATTCTTTCGCTTATTGTCAAAGTGATAATCGGCAAAAGTCGAAAAAAGGTTAGGGAGTGCTAATTAGCCAAAAGACGAAAGCAGAATAGTCGTTCGTCGAAATACCGGAAGGAAAACCCGGAGGGAGCACAAAAACAGGTATAAAACCCGAAAAGATTTGGACAAAATTTACAAAAATATGTGGAAATCCAAGGGGCCCATGTCAGATTGTCAGGGCCCCCTCCAAATGAACTCACCCGCTGATTATCTTCCAGAGCTCTTCAATCTGTTCTATGGGCTCAACTTCCCTTCCGTTCAGACTGTCCAGGATAAAGTTCTGGTCGAAAGGAATCACAACGTCGGGCTTCACAGGGAGTTTATCCTCGACACCGGGCAGGGCCTTGTTGAGAACGAGGACGTGCTTCAGGCCAAGGCTCTCGCTCAGTGAGGCTATCTTCCTTGACAGCTCGATTGATTCAGCAGAAGGCTCCGCAACGTCAATCACAACGTCAACGTACTTGTCAACGCCCCTGCCAAAGTGCTCTATTCCTGCCTCGGTGTCGACGATGATGACCTCGTTGTCCCCGAGCTTTATCCCCTCAAGGAGTTTCCTAGCGAGGAAGCCGTAGGGACAGGCGCAACCTTCCTCGGCTTCCTCAATCTTTCCGATTGTGAGAACCGCGAGGTTGCCCTTCTTCGCGAGAATCTCCTCGGGGATATCGTCGAGTGTCCAGTCGAAGAGCTCCTCATCGAGTTCTCCTTCGCCTTCAGCGGCCATGAGTATCTTCGCCCTCGTCTTTCCTCCGAGGTGTTCCGCGAGCGTTTTGACCCTTGGAAGGCCGAGCATCCTGTAAAGACCGGGGTTTGACTCGTCCGCATCGATGATTAAAACGCGGTAGCCCTTTCCTGCCAGATACTTTCCGAGCATCGCGCTTATGGTGCTCTTCCCACAGCCACCCTTACCGCTCACGAGGACCTTCATGGGTATCACCGGTTAGCAAAAAAGTAGCACGATTTATAAGGAATTTGGTTCATCCAACGATAAAAATCGGGGGTCAATAAAAAGCGGAAGAAAGGGGAGTCACTCCTCCGGCTTCGGGAGGGTGACGTCGACACCGAGGACCTTCCACATGGCCTTGATCTGCTCGCGCATCTCGTCTATCGCCTCGGGCCTCTTGAAGAGGTGCTTGAACCTGCCCTGTAACTTAAGGTACTCCTCGATGGGCTTCTTGAACTCGATGGCAACAACTTTACCGCCCTCGCGCTTGACCTTGGCGCCCCCTCCCGGCGATTGTATCTTGATGTTGAAGAAGTCTCCGTTCTCGATCTCGAAGAGCGGCCAGACACCTGTCTCTATGGCGAGTCTAGCGATTTCAACGCCCTTCTCGAGAGGGGTCTTCCAGCCGGTCGGGCAGGTGCAGTGGACCTGTACGAAGGCCGGGCCGTCAACCTTTGCCGCCTTCTTCATCTTCTTGACGTAGTCAAACGGGTTGCCTATGCTCGCGGTGGCAACGTAGGGTATCTGGTGGGCTGCAGCGATAAGAGCAACCCACTTCTTGGGCTTGTCCTCACCGACGGAGTATTTGCCCGGCGGGCTGGTGGTGGTCCAGGCTCCGTAGGGGGTTGAGCTTGAGCGCTGGATTCCGGTGTTCATATAGGCCTCGTTGTCGTACATTAAATAGACCACGTTGTGCCTTCTCTCAAGCATTCCTGAGAGGGCCTGGAGACCTATGTCGGCTGTTCCACCATCACCGCCTATAGCCAATATCTTGCCCTTCCTGCCGAGCTTCTTCCATGCAGCTTCAACACCGCTCGCGGCAGCTGCGGCGTTCTCGAAAGCCACGTGAACCCAGGGTGCCCTCCAGGCGGTGTACGGGAAGACGGCTGAAACGACCTCCATACATCCGGTTGCCTGGGCTATGGCGAAGGCATTTGGATCACCGTACTTCTCCTCCATGGCCTCGCTGAAGGCCTTGGTACCGAGCTTGAGGGCGGTGGCGCAGCCACAGCCGGCACAGGCGGCGTGACCAGGCGCCCAGTACTCGCGAGTTGTGATCGGGGGCTTCCTAACGGCCATCTTCATCACCTCACAGAATCTCCTTCCTAAGGCCTACCCAGTTGACCTCGCTAAACTCCTCCCCGTTGAGAGCCTTCTGGGCAACTTTGAGAACCTCATCGAGGTCCTTGAA
>WAMH01000037.1 GCA_015522395.1 Thermococcus sp.
ACGTCCCACTTCTCGAAGCTGAGGTTCTGACTGCCGCACTTGGGGCAGTGGGTGAGCTTCTTCCTGTAGATGTGGAACTCCCCTTCGCTCATCGTTTTTTCCTCGCTCCAGCCGCAGTTGTTGCACTTCACGCGGACTCTAACGCGGTCGTAGCCTTCACTTATGAGGAGCGTGTCCACCGCCCCGAGCTCAAGGGCCTGTCTTACCTCCTTCTCGCCGTAGGTTATCATTCCGGTGTCCTTCACTAGGTGCCTGAAGAAGTCCTGGATGAGGTGGCGCTCCCTTATGGCCTCGTGGTCTTTCAGTATGTCGCTGGCCTTCTCGACGAGCTCCTTGAGGCCGTACTCGCCGCTGTAGCTTATATCGACGACGCCGATGATTTTCTTTCTGAGTTCATGGTGGAGGTAGTCCTTCTCTATGAACTCCTCCTTCGTCGGTCCGGGACCACCTATGATTATCCCCTTGAGTTCGCCTTTCTCAAGAAGCGGGAGGAAGGCTTTAGCCGCGTGCTCAGCTATGCGCTTCATGAACTCGTGGGTCTCCTGCTCGCGGATACGCTCGTAACGCCTCGCCGACTGACCTCCAGCGCGGGTCTTCCCGGGAACGTTTGAGGTCAGCTCGTCGATTACCTCTATTCTCTTTCCCCGGAGCAGACCTATCGTTGCTTCGTTCTTCTCAACGGTTATTAGGCCGTATGCGTCCTTAACGCGGAGCATCTCCTCAAGGGGCTCAGTCACAAATGTCTGGTCGCATCGATACAGGCGGACCTTGAGCGGCTCCGGCGGGACTATCGCCCAGAGCCTTATGTCGCTCACTCCCTCCTGCTCGCTCACGTTTCCGACGAACAAAGCTAAGCCGTTCTTCGGCGTCTGGCGGTAGAGCTTGAGGTGCTGCATTGCCCTTTCTAACGCGCCAAGAACGTTCTTTCTCGTGGATTTGCTCTTGATGTTCTGGGCCGTTCCGTACTCCTCTCGGAGCTGCTGCATGACTTTGTTTATGTCGTAACCGTCGGGTATGTAGAGGCTGACGAGTTCTGTAGCGCGACCTCGATAGCTTTTGAGCTCCTCGACCTTCTTCTTGAGTTCGTACATTTCGGCTGACTTTTGAGACATGAGCATCACTCTCCAGAATTTTCGCGCTGAAGAATGAAGAAAAGGCGAATTTATAAAAGTTTAGGGGTTCAGGCGCTAAAACCACGAGATTACTATAAGGGCTATAACACCCAGTATGCCTCCTATGGCTATCACCAGCAGGTTCAAGGCTGAATACGGGACGTCCGAGAGCCCTATCCAGTTCGTGAACCAGAGTATTATCAGGCCTATTATCGCGTTCGCCACGAGGTACTTTATTATGCCGAATCCCACCTTGACCACCAGTAGGATGGCCAGGAACAGGAAAAACAGGAACAACAGTTCTGCTATCATTGTATCACCATGGTTTTTACATTGCACCCCCTTATTAAGCTTTTGCAACCAGTGGGTGTTAACCTGTAACAAATCGTGGAAAGTTTGAACCGCCGGGGCGGTCAGGCGAGCCTCTCCAGGGTCTCCTTCGCGATGTCTCCTAGCTTGACCCACTTCTTGCCCTCGAAGGGCAGGACCACCTTGTCCTCGACGTTAACAAGCTCCTCAATAAGGGGTCTCAGCTCGCTCAGACCCAGTTCGCCGGCGACGATCAGGAGAAAGCCCTTCTGGTCTTTGCTTCCCTCGCGAAGTCCCCTTGAGATAACGTCGATGATCCACTTCCTGTTCTGACTAACGAGCTCGGGGAACCTCTTCACAGCTTCATAAGCCAGCAGCATGGCGTTTTCCCTGACGTAGGGGTTCCGGCTCTCCATCAGGGAAACGAGCCTCCTGAATGTCTCGGGGTTCATCTGCCCCTTCAAGACGGAGGGTTTTTCGCGCAGGATGTTCGTTATCAGAAGCAGCGCATCCCCAACTATTCCGGGGTTGGGGTCGTCAAGCAATTCGAATAACCCATCTAAGGCTTTCCTATCCTTCAATCCGAGCCTCATGGCCTCGTCGAAGCGCTCCTCCTCAATGAGCTTCTTCATCCTGTCCTTCTTTGAGCCGAATGAGAGGAATCCCATGGGCGTTCACCTGAGCCCCCTTCTCCTCAGGGGTTAATTAAGTCTTTCTAATTTTTACTCATCAATGCTGCTGTTTGCGATATTCTTAATATTCTTTACTGTGCTGTTCATTGTTTGTCCAATATGGTATATCGTTCTTATCCTAGGTCTGATAAACACCTTTACCACTATAAAAACTACCACAAGAGCAGCGGCTATCATGAATACGTACTCAAGAGATGCTTGGGCTTTCTGCTTCATCTGTGTCCCCCTGAAACGCTCTGATACTCGGTCGTTGGGGATTTTATTTATTGGAGACTTTATCCCAAAGATGTTGGCAAAAGAAAAGAATGCTCCAATCAAGAGCTTCCGCCACTGGTTATGTTGCTCTCTAGTGAGTTGCTGATGTTACCCTCTGCACTTTTGGCTATGTTACTGGCGGTCTTACCCCTACCGCTGATCTGCCTCCAGACTATGAGCACTATGACCAGAGCGGCCGCAATCATAAACAGGTACTCAATGGCACCCTGGGCCTTCCTCTTCATAGCATCCACCTCCAAAGGGTTACTTCAGGCTGGGATGGACAGAAAAGACTTATATAGATTTCTGCTCAAATTTAGGGAGAGGCTACCCAATCCTGCGAAAACCCCAGGGGTGGTCCTGTGAGGTTAATAAACTTCCAATGTGAGTCGGCGAGCATTGAGGAGTGTGTAAGACGCCTCTCTCATGCATCAGAGGTAAACCTCAGATCCCTCCCCGGCTCGATAAAATCCTCAAAGATCAGCCTGAGCTTCGGCGCCTTTATGAACCTCAGCGTTACCCTCCTCATCGATCCCGCCCGCAACTCCCAGAAAGGCGTTCTCGCGGAGTACTCCCACGGAAGGAACAAGGAGGACGTAATAAACGAGGCCATCGAGAAGGTGAACTCCCGGGTTCCAAAGGGCGCAGACGTGGTGGACTTTGACCTTGACACCTATACCACTCCCGTAACTAGGCGAACATACGCGGTTGTGGTTCTCGTTTACAACATCCCTGCCCCGGAAAAGCCCCATTCAGACTTCACCCTTCAGGAGCGCCGCGAGCTTCTGGCCTCGGTTCTTAGGGAGTTCAACTACAACCCGAGGGTCCTGAACATATCGGAGATAGCCAGGATGTTCAACGTTTCCAGGGATTCCATCTACTACGACATTGAGCAGATACTCAAATCGGTCGGTGCTAACCGGAAGCGCTGAGCGGAGCCGGGGTCGCGGACAGGATGAAAAGAACCACCGCGATTATCGCGAGCAGTAGCCTGCCCTTTGAAACGGGGGACACCTCGTCCAGTGCGCCCGGATTGCCGGCCATCCCCATGAGGAGTATTAGCAATCCCCATATCATCCACCCAACCCAGAGGTAGCTCATTGCCATCAGAAGGAAGGCCAGAGCGATGGTCATGTAGCGGTGGGCCCTCTCGGAGAGGAACGCCCTCGCTATGTGCCCGCCGTCGAGCTGTGCCGCCGGGATAAGGTTGAGGAACGTAACGAGTATCCCCACCCAGCCGGCTATGGCAACCGGGTGAAGGAACACCACACCGTTGCTGGGAAAAGACACCACGTATTTTCCTATCAGGAGGAAAAGCAGGTTCTCACCGAAGGTTATGCCGCCCTGTCCCGGTGGAATAGCGCCGGCCGGAAGGGACACCGACAGCTTCAGACCGATTATGCTTACCGGGAGCGCCACGAGGAAGCCCGCGAGCGGCCCGCTGACACCGAGGTCTATGGCCGCGTTCCTCGTCGGGACTGGTGATTTTATCCTTATGACGGCCCCCAGAGTTCCGAGTATGCTGGGAAAGGGTATGAAGTAGGGCATCGTCGCGCGGACGCCGTGGTAGGCGGCGGCTATCTTGTGACCGAGCTCATGGGTTCCGAGGATCCCCATAACGCTTATCGAGAAGGCCAGAGCGTTGAGGTAGGGGTTTCTAATCCCCGGAAGATGGTACTCATCGAGGAGCGAGATGTAATTGAGCGAAAGAAGGTAACCGGCCATGAACGTTGTCGCTATCGTCGCGATCAGGAAAACCCACGGGAGCCAGCGGTTGTCCGGCTTCACCTCCCCCGCCGGGAAGACGTAGAGAAAAACCTCCCCGTTTCTCCTCTTGA
>WAMH01000038.1 GCA_015522395.1 Thermococcus sp.
CCTTCAGGTATTACCTCTACTCGATCCTGGTGGTCGTTGGCGGACTCTTTCTCGCGGGTATTATGGTTCTGCTCGGGATCTACTCCCTTGCGGGCGCAACGATGGCCTTTGGAAAGCCCATGGAACACGGTATCGGTGCGGCCGGCGCGGTAATGCTCGCGCTCGGAATAATAGGAATGGTCGCGATTGTCATCCTGGCCATCTACTTCTCCATCAAGGCATGGCGCGCGACCTACGAAATGACCCACGTTGAGGAATTCAAGAAGACGGCCGACTTCCTGCTCTGGGGAGCTGTAACACTCATAATCCTCGTTGGATTTTTGCTTCTCCTCGTGGCGGCGGTCTACCAGATACTCGCGTTTGCGAACATGCCCGAGATCCTCGAGAGAGAAAAAACTGAAGAGGGGACGGTCTTCTGATTCCCACCTTTTAGTGTAAACTTTTTAAGCTAAACGTTGAGTTTTACACGGTGGTTCCATGGTCAACGTGGCGGATGAGAAGAACCTCGGTATATGGGGCGCGGTTGTAGCGCTCGTCGGCAGCTTTATTCCTTACGCGGGCAGCGTCATCTCACTCGTGGGATTCATCATGGTCCTCGTTGCCCTTCACAGGATAGGGGAGAAGGTCGGGGACGACAGGCCCTTCAAAAACTACCTCTACGCGGTCATTGCATCGATGTCGGTGCTGATTATAATCCTGATACTCGCCATCGGGCTCTTTGGGATCTCGGGGATGGGCCTGAAGACGAGCGAGAGCATCTCCGGATCGGTAACGGTAACACCGGGGGAGAACGTTGCCATAACCCACGAGTACATGGAACCTGAAACGGGCTTTGTGATGTCGATCGTAGGGATACTCCTCCTCGTCGTTCTCGTGGCCATAGTAATTGCATACTTCGAGATGAAGGCCTGGAGCGCGATGTACGAGATAACCGGGACAAAGGAGTTCAGTGACGCGGCCAACTGGTTCAAATGGGGTGCGGTAACCGCAATAGTGCTCATCGGATTCCTGCTCATACTCGTGGCAAAGATATTCGTGATAATGGGCTTCAGCAACATGCCGGAAGAGGTAGGAGATAAGGGAACTGGAGAAGAACACCAGGAGCCCTTCGTCTGGTAAAAACCCAAAGAATCCACTCTCCAACGACTGCGAGAAGGAGCCCTGAAACGATAGAGAACTCGGCCCCGTGCCTCACCGTAGTCTGTGAAAAGCGTTTACCCTCTAAACCGCCCATCACCAGAGGGATAACCACCGGGGACAGTACAGGGATCAGTTGTAAAGGACCCCACAGATGAAAGCAGAATCGGTAATACAGAACCTTCTCTTTGAAACCTCCCGAACGGAGGTCGCTATCAGGAGCATCGTGCATACGACGAATTTTTGGTTTATGGGGTAGCCCATGGCCAGAGAAACTTAGCTACAAACCCCTGGGGATGTACGGCGTAAAGAACGGCCGCACTGAGCAGGAAGGAGGACCCAGAGCTTGGATCTCGTCTCCCACAATGGAAGATTTGAGAGGAAGTTTTCGGGGACTTTCAAAAACCAATTTTTAAAAATTAAAGTTGCTCAGCCGCCGGAAGTGGTGTTGACCGGCATCTCATGCTTTACAAAAATGTCGTAGAGCTTCTTCAGTGCCCTCTGAGCCTTTGGATCGTTGTGGGGCATTATGTAGCCCTTGCCACCCACGAAGAGCAACGTACCGTTGTTGGTCATGGCCGCGTGGATTATCTGTGGTGTCGCGGTGACGTTGAACTCCCCCTCGATTATTGCCATCAGCGTGCCGTTGTAGGTTATCGCTATCGCCGGAACCCCAGTTATCCCCGTGAGCCTGGAGATCTCCTCAAAGAGGCGGTCGTTGGTCTCGTTGTTGAGGAGCTCGTAGTAGGTCAGGGAGGAATTGCCGTACTCCTGCGGGATCCACTCGTGCATGTGCCTGCAGTGGGGGCATGTCTTGAGGCCGTACATGTAGAAGTGTATCTCGTCGAGGTATATCCTGGTGCCGTTGACCACGACGTAGTTGGAGTGGGCACCAGCGGAGGTAGTGGAGGTGGAGCCGGTTCCTCCGGAGGAAGTTGATATGCACCCCGCGGCAAAGCCCGCCAGGAGTAGCACCAAGAGCACCAACCCAAGCTTTCTCATCCAATCACCTGATGTAATTCAGAGGAAGCCGGTTATAAATCCTACCGCAACCCCAAAGGGAACGTTTAAATCCCAGAGTGAACTACTTCGCAGGGGGATGAACATGCAGGAGTGGTACCGCTCAAGGGGCCTCTACGAGGCTGTGATGAAGCTGGTGGAATCCGGAAGAATGTTGGAGGCCCAGAAGATGGCGGAGGGCATACCCGACGAGGTGATCCGCTCAAAGGCGCTGTCGCAGATAGCGCTGGAAGCGGTGAGGAAAGGAGAAGACTACAGGGACTTCCTCAGTTCGGCCATCGAGGCTGCCCTTGAAATAGGCAAACCCGGGGAATCGACCAAGGCCCTTATGAGCCTCGCCTTTGAGTTTCTGAACCTCGGAAAGCCGGAGGAGGCCCTGAAGATAGCACGTTACATAAAGGAATTACCCGGGCGATCCAAGGTCGAGGCAGAGGTCGCCCTCTCGCTGGCCAGGGAAGAAAAGCTGTCGGAGGCTATAGAGATAATCAACGGCATAATGGACGAGGACGTGAAGACTTGGGCGATGTCCCGGCTGGCAAGCCAGCTTTAGCGCTGATCTGCCTATCCCGGTATAAACAAGCAGAAAAAATTTACATAAATGCGTCCACAATCCTTTTTTGGGGTTCTCCCCTGTGGTCTGGGGTGAGAAGATGAACGCCGTGGCTCTGATAGGTCTAACAGGAATGCTCCTGCTCGTTGGATCGTGGATACCACAGACGTGGGAGACCATAAAGACGAGGCACTGTCCATTGAACCTGCAGTTTATAGTCATCTACGTGACGGCATCAACGCTGCTGACGCTCTACGCTTACTTCCAGAGGGACTGGATATTCTTCGCTCTGAACTTCCTGGCAGCGCTCCAGAGCGCCGTTAACCTCGTGGTAAAGGTGGGAGAGAAAAGTCAGCGGCCGTAGAGGCCTACTATCTCGCCCCACTGGACAACGTGTCCCTCCATGGCCCTCTCGAGCTCTTTTCTCGTCGAGCCCGGTGGGAGGTCGAGTGTCGTATCGAGGGCATACACCTTGAAGTGATAGTGATGTGGCTTCCCCCTGGGCGGGCACGGACCGGAGTAGCCCACGCTGCCGAAGTCGTTCAAACCCTGAACCATTCTGATAGGTGCCTCGACAACACCCTCCCTTGGAACCCCCTTGGGTATCTCGCCGAGTGGAGGCACGTTCCAAGCTATCCAGTGTGTAAAGGTCCCTCCCGGGGCGTCCGGATCGTCTACGATGATAACGAGGCTCTTCGCATTGGGATCTACGTGGCCGACAAATATAGGCGGGTTGATGTTCTCCCCATCGCAGGTGAATTCCCGGGGTATGTAACCCCCATCGTGAAATACCGAACCGACCTCAAGCGTCTTGGGAGCGCTCACGTTACCACCCCCGGATATGCATCCGCTCCCGATTAGAAGGGCCGTTATTAAGATGGGAACCAACCACCTCATACTCAATTCTAAGTGCCACACCGTAAAAGGGTTTTGCCAAAGGTTAAATACCCCCGCGGCGTTTTGGTTACATGCGAGTCCTGTGGGAGAGGGAGATAGACACTTCGGAGATAGTAGTCTCGCCCCGGCCAGTGTGGAAGTGCAGAACCTGTGCTATGTACGGCAAGAGACCCAGTTGCCCCCCGTATGCTCCAGACTGGAAAGAGGCGAGGGAGTGGGTAGGACACTTCAAGAGGGCGGTTCTGGTTAAGTTCTCCATCGATATGGAGGACTTCGAGAACGAGAAGAGAAAGGCCATACTTTACCTGCTGAAAAGGGAGACGGAGCTATTCAGGGAGGGTAAGCTCTACGCCATGGCGCTCTTTCCCGGCTCGTGCAACCTCTGCGACGATTGCCCCTTTGAGAGGGGTGAAGCATGCAGGTTCCCGACGAAGGTGAGACCGAGCATAGACGCTATAGGGATAGAACTAGGAAAGCTCGTGAAGATAGACTTCTCCGAAAGCGTTTTGTACGGGATGATACTAGTGGAGTAGGGACTGAACATGACAAAGGTTGCCTACGTTACGCTCCTCGGAAGATCACCTTGGGCCCTAGTGAACACATACTACAAGCTCCTGACCATGGGTAAGAGGGCGGAAAGGGTATACGTCTTCACGGAGGAACGGTACCGGAATAATCTGCCCAAGGTCGTCCATGCGCTTGAGGCCGTATCGGAGGCGTACAACCTTCACCCAGCCGTAGAGACGGAGGTGGTTCCAAACTACGGCTTCTTCGTCGCGGACAGGAAGTTCAGAGAGCTCTTCACGAAACTCGAGCGCGAGGGCTACAGAATGGGTCTAGACATCACCTCCGGACGAAAGGCCCTCGTAGCGGCCGCTATAGTCCAGATAAGAGATTTCCCAGTAGCGTTCATAGTCTACATGGGGCTAAGGGACCCCGACTTTCCCGACAGGCCTTACATGATGATACCGACCCACATGCAACCGATAAAGAACTTCCTTGGTGATGAGGACGAGGGGACCCAGTGAGATCATAGACAAACCCGAGCTCCAGATACTCATGAACATCCTCGGTGAGATGCGCGTTAGTTATCCTCTCTACGGGATGGAGCTCCTTCGGGCGAAACCGACGGAGAGGGGCTACCGCGTGGACGTAACAGCGAACAGGAGCGAGTTCAACGGACACGTCCCCGAGCACCTTAGCAACGAGCTTCCAACATACACCGACTTCTACGAGACGTTCATATCATCAGGCATAGTCCGCTACGGAAACGTTGAGGAGTTCGCCCAGAACCTTGAGCTCTACGAGAAGCTGAAGAAGGGTGTTACATTCGCCCCCGACACCAACGTGCTTTACCATCGCTTCATCTCATCTTTTAGGCCGCTCGACGGCTATCAGATAGTCATCGCAGAAGGGGTAAAGAAGGAGATAGAGAACGCCATGAATTACAAGTACAGGAGCAGGCAGCTCGAAGAGATCGGCAGGGAGGTTCAGAAGGGGAGTCTGTTGAGAGAGTTCAGCAACAGGAGGACGAAGAAGAGCAGGAAAGCGGCCTACATAGCCCTCAAGGAGTTCGAGGCCCTTAAGAGCAGGATCATCATAGCGGAGAACGTGAAGGAACCAACGCACAACAACGACGAGCTTATAGTCAAGAGTCTCAAGCGCTACGACAGGATGACGCCGACGCTCCTCGTCTTTCTCACCGCGGACATAGCGATCACAGACGTGGCGGAGATGGAGGGGCTGGAGTACTTCCTCTTCAAGTATCCGAGGGAGAACCTCGGAAGACACGACGTTACAGCCTATCAGCTCAGAACACTCCTCTTCAATCTCGCGGCGGTATTCGGGGTAATCGAGATCAATAGAATTCTGGTATTTGGAGAGTTCGGCGGTAAGGGAAACCTCAACGAACTGAAGCTGGTCTTTCCGGCGGAGAACAGGACCTATCACGAGTTCGGTTTTCACCTGAGGCTGAGCAGAAAATTGATGAAAGTCATGGGTGGCTAAGGCCGGTGGGTCTTCACGAAGGTCGCCGTTAGCTCGAGGAGGAACATGAAGCCAGCCAGAAGGACTGCGAACGACGAGAAGAGCCCTCCAAGCGGGACCAGAATAGAAGACATTACTATACCCCCGACGACAAGCTCCTCCCCCTCCTTTGATTCACCACCATAGCGGTACTCGAGGAAGAAGGTAAGCAGGTTGAACAGTGCCACAGCAATGTTCTGAATCACGAACATGTAACATAGGAGAAGGAGATCGTAGATCAGGAATGGAACGGCCCAGTAAAGGCGCCTCATCGTCTCAACTCCAGACCGCCCGCCGAAACCTCGGTGCCGTTGTGGAAAACTATGAAGGTGTAATTTCCGGGTCTGGAAACCTGAACAACGAAGCGAAATCCGTTGAGGGTTAGAACGGTCGAACCGTTGAGGTTGTCAAGTTCGGATTCGTTAAAGGACCCGATGGCCTTCAAAACGTTCTCCGGGTGAACCTCAAGGTAGGAGGTTGCTTCAAACTGGCCGAATTCAACCGAAACGGGGATTCCAGAGGCGTAGGGAACTATAACGGTTCCGTTCACAGGATGGGCGTTTATTGTAACGTTGAACTTCTCAGGTACAAACGGGGGAACGAGTTTAAGCACGTAAACGGTGATGCTGGCGTTGAGCCTTTCTCCAATGACCATGGCTTCGAAGGCGTAGAGGGTCGTGTTCGTCCCGTTAAGGAACCTCACAACTTCCTCAAAGATGCTCGACGGAGCCGTGAGATTGCCAGAGAAGGTGCCGTTTATCGGCGCCGTTCTCATCGTGACGGTCACGGATGCTCCCCCGGACCGCCCAACCGGACTGTGATGTGGAGAGCTGGAAGTGCCCGTAAAGGTGCTGGATGGAATTTGGCTGGGAGCTGAGATGCATCCCCCGCCCATTCCGATCAGGACCAGGGTGAGTAACAGTAAGGCATAGACCCTTTGCATACTTTCACCGAGAGTATTAGACGGTTAATCCTTAAAAGTGTTGTGGGAAAGAACGGGAAGAAGAAATCAACTCAGCATTCCCTCGAGCTTTTCAACGAACTCCGTGCTCCTCCGGAGGTCGGCGAAGTACTCCCTGGCCTTCTCAACGTGCTCCCGCTCGACCCTTCCTCCCCTGGCCAAGACGCTCGCCGGAGCGAGGAGCTGGACGGCGTAGCGCAGGCTGGTCTTCTCGCCGAGTTCCGCTAAGTACTCAACGGCCTCATCGCTGACCTCTATCTTCTCCTCCTTTGCACGGATTTTGACGATCTCGCGGATCTCCTCCTTCTTGTAGGGTTCGGTGTTGATTATCAAGAGACGGTCGAGCATGTCGATGGGCATTCCGTGCGGCGCTTCAATGTCCGTTCCCCTTATCTTCGTCCTGCCGCGGTTGGTGGCCATAATTAGGATTGGGGCAAGCTCGCTCTCCATCGCCCTCGCGAGGAAGGAAAACGCCTCAATATCGAGCATGTGAACCTCGTCGATGAAGAGCACTCCCGGGACGAGAGTGGCCTTGCCTTCCTCTATCCACCCCTTTACCGTCTCATCGACGCGCTGCCTTATCTCGTCGCTTATCTCGGCACCGGTACTGAAGAGCAGGCCGAAGATGTTTCCGCGGGCGTTGGCAACGTCAAGGTCGTGAAGGGTAACTGTGTAGGTGAACTCCTTTATCTTGAGAACCGGCCCGCTCGGAAGGCTGACCTTCCTCTTGAAGAACAGTCCCTCTTCCTCCTTCGTGGTTCCGACCTTCGAGACCCTGCCGGTTTCGGCATCTATCTGTATGACGTCGCCCTCCTCAACACCGAGTTCCATGAGCTGATACGCTATCTCCCTTCCAGCTCTGACGGTTTTCTCGTCGTCCTTCGTGCGGAGGGTTATGAGGACGCTCTCCGGAACCTCGACGTAGGGGTTGAACGGGTGCTTCGTCTTGTTGATCCTGACCTCCTTGACCTCACCCTCGTAAACCTTCCTCTCCTCACTTATTCTAACGCCTATCGCCCGTCTAAGGGCCTCCTTGAGAAACTCAGTCTTGTTTATCTCGGCGGAGTAGATTTCACTGCCAGCGATCTGGACGAAGGGGACGTCATCACCGAGTTCCCTGGCTATACCCATAGCTATGGCCGTCTTACCGCTGCCGGTCGGGCCGACGAGGAGGATTCCCTTTCCGGCGAGCTTGCCGCGCTTTATGAGCTCGACCGCTATTCCGGCAGCTTCTCTCGCCTTAACCTGCCCGACCATACCGTCGGCCATGAAGAGTGCCTTTCCGTTCTCGTCCAGACCGAGACCCTTTATGTGGGAGTGCATGCCAACCCTCTCAAAGGTTCTCTTCGCGACCTCCTCGATGACCGGCATGAACTCACCCCCTTAATCTTTCCGAGGGTTACTAAAAGAACAGAGCTTAAAAATTTGACGGAGGCTCAGGTGGGTTTTCCGGGCATCCCTCACCCCAAAGGCCAATGTCATCATTGCCAGGGAACGTTGGAGGAGAACCTTAAAAACCCTCTCAAAGCACGTTGAGGTACTTGTGAACCTGGAAGCTTAGCCCGACGTTCTTTTTTCCCATTATCAGCGCAGCCTCGTGGTAGAGCTCCATGAGCTGACCCTGGTTCATCTCAATCGGCTCCCTCGGCTGAATGACGAGCGGAGCTAAGTCTTTCAAAAGCCCCGCGTACCAGCGGACGTTCTCAACCTTTGTCCTGGAGGTAACGACGAGCTTGGCGTAGACCTTTGCACCCGCTTTTTTAAGGATTCTGATGCTCTCCACTTCCCTGAGTACGAGGTTTCTCCAGTCCTCCGTGGCCTTGGCCGTCTCGTCTTTTACGTCCACGCTCGCGTAGTCAGTGAGCGGGGCGACCACTTTGATAAGCTCCGGAAGGCCTCCGTGTGTTTCGAGAAAGTTGTCGAAGCCGAGGTTTTTCAGGTGCTCCATCAGGGCTTTGAGGGGCTTCACCTGAAGCGTTGGTTCTCCACCTGTGTAACTTATCGAGTGAATATCGCCGGTATCAAGCCTCAGAACGGCGTCAACGACTTCATCGATGCTAGCTGGATTTGGCCGGTACTTGAACTTTCCGGTGAAGGGCTCGACCTCGTAGCGCCAGCGGGAGACGCGGGAGGCGTCTATGTACTGCTTTGAGTCGCACCACTGGCAATGAAGGTCACAGCCCGCGAACCTGACGAAAATCTGCCTCCTGCCAAAGGCGCTCCCCGGGACGCTTCCCCCCTCTCCCTGCCAGCTGTTGAAGACCTCGGCCATTATGAACTTCATGTTCCCAGCTCCTCTATGTTCAGCCCCCTCACCCTATCGCTCACGAAACCCTCGAGTATCTCGACCCTGACTCTTCTCTCCTCGCCGGCCATGTCGGCCATGAGCTGAACGGCCCTCGCGTAGTCCCATAGCCGCCTCTTCGCCCCAGCTGTAACGCTCCCGGCCATCACTATAATCTCCCTCTCCTCAGGGTGAGCGCCCATCCACTCCACCACCTTTCTCGCGTCTTCCTCAGTAAAGACGCCCCTCTTCTTGAAGAGCACGCTCCCACCCCCTCATGGGTGATTAAATAATTGTTGAATTAGTGATTTAAGCAGTTGCCCAGTCACACATATTTCATCAACAACTCGACGGCCTCCTCAAAAATCTCTCTGTCCCTGCCTTCCAAGATACTATCGAGATAATGCAAGCTGGCCAAGTCGAGGATTATGTAAGCGGTGTTTCTGTCGAGGCCGAGGGAATAAGCATCGTAGTAAACGCGCTCTTCTCCCAGAGCCTCGTTGAGCATCTCGACGAAGTAGTTTATCTCCTCAACCGTTAGCTCGTCCCAGCGGCTCTCCATCTCATCGAAGTAGCGCTCCATGATGCGGAGGGTCTCTAAATCCACCTTCAAGGTTCCCTCGAAGTAGGGAAACTCGCCGACGCGGAAGACCTTGACCCCCTCAGCATCACGAACCCCGATGTAATCCCACAGGATAAGTCCCACGATAGGGTTGTGACCGTATTTGCTGGCCAAATAAGAGAAGCGCTCCATAACATCACCCATCTCATCCAGGAACTCCTCCTCATCGTGAAAGTGGATTATCTTGCTTACCGTTCCAGCCATTTTTCGCACCAGTAGGGGGTTGGGTCAAGGGTTATAAGGTTTTGCGGATAAAATCAAACGCCCGACGAGTATTGGGTTGCAATGACGTCGGGACCCCCAAGGGGGCCGACATCCTCAATGGCCCCCTTTCAGACCTTTGTTAACGCAAAGCGCTGGCGGAAAATTATGTACTCTCCTATAATGCCTGAATTTTGAAAGGGGTTTACTTGCTTGCTCCCTTTGGTAAGTGTTTCACTGCCCAAAGCGCCCTTCGGGCGCCGGTAATGAAGTTGAAACTGTTTGAAGGCCAAACTTGAGGTTAAACCCCCTGAACTTGGCCTTTGGACCGGGCATGATTAATTTTTGCTCTTTAAAGAGAAGGGCACTCTTTGGTCAAACTTTGCAATGCAAAGTTTACTCGCCTGCGCGAAGTTTGATCGAAGCTTTTTCCAAAAGCTTCAGCGCCACTTTCACCCTTGTTCAAGCGTCTTACGGATGGCGGAAGTGGGGTGCATTTTCTACAAGCTTTTACTCACTTGCTCCTTGGTGAGAGTTTTACCGCACAAACTTCTCCGAAGGACGCCAAAGATACAAGTGGAAACCAAAGATGAAGTGGGCGTGCATAACAGGAAACCCACAGAAAGCTTTAAATTCTCGGAGTGCACGCACCGGTTTGGAGTCTAAATGGCCTGAATCCCTTTGGCCAAGCTTTGCGTCAGCAAAGCTTGTTATGCAAAGGTTTATAAAACGTCCCCGGGAACACTCACCAGTCGTGAAAATCGGTTGATAATTAGAGGTGATGCTCATGGGAAGAACCACAAAAGTCGGTTCCGCTGGAAGGTTCGGTCCAAGGTACGGTCTCAAGATTAGGAGAAGAGTGGCCGCCGTTGAGGCCAAGATGAAGCAGAAGCACGTCTGCCCGGTCTGCGGAAGGAAGGCCGTCAGGAGGATAAGCACCGGCATCTGGCAGTGCCAGAAG
>WAMH01000039.1 GCA_015522395.1 Thermococcus sp.
GCATAATCCGGAACTCGGGTATGAACTTCACGATGGATGAGAGGATAACCATGATGGTGACAGGTAAGGTTCTGAACGTCATCTTCTCGCGTAGGGAAGGCGAATCATGGATGCCCGTGAGGGGAACCTACATCTTCACAGTATCGGCCTCCTCCGAGCCTTACCTCAAGGTCGCCGGCGAGGCATACTGTCCGATGTGGACCGACACCTTCGGCAGGGACCTCTGGAGCGCCTTCCTGTGGGGGACGAGGCAGACCCTGGAGCTTGTTTTCTCCATATCCGCGGCAGCCGTTCTTCTCGGACTCCTTTTGGGGCTTGCCGGCTCTCTCTCGAGCAGAAGCGGGTCGGCGGTTGACTTCGCATCGCAGGTCTCGACGATGCTCCCCATGATACCGATCCTAATTGCGTTCGTTCCAATCCTTCAGAGGGTTAGCTACTACGGTAGCCTGAGCGTTCCCGTCTGGGACTTCGCCATCGTCCTCGGGCTTCTTCTCTTCGGCAGGATATCAAGGAACATCAAAACGATGGCGGTGGTGGAGAAGAGCAAGGAGTACGCGAGGGCGCTTGGGGGAAGTGAGTGGTGGGTTACAAAGCACCACGTAATGAGGATAGTCCTTCCCCACGCTCTCTCGGAGTTCATCCTGCTCTCGGCGAAGGCCCTTGCCCTGATATCAATCCTGGTTTCTTCAGGGTGATGCCGGGCTTCAACTGGGGCGGCCTGCTTGCGATGGTGATAAAGCAGAGGGCGCTCTACCTGGGGGCATGGTAGATGGTCCTTCCCATCGGAACCGCCATAGCGGTGCTCGCTCTGGGCTTCGTCCTCATCCACTTGGAAATGGAGGAGAGGTTCATAGACCCATGGCTCTCCTGAGGGCGTCCTTTGCAACCTCTATGACGTCCTCGGGTTCCGCCTCCACCTTCCCCCTCGCGAGGTTGTCGGTGCCGCCGCCCTTACCCCCAAGCTCTTTTATGACCTCTTTAAGCAGTTCCCTCATCGAGACGTCGACTTCCTCGTTCCTAGCGAATATGACGTAGCCCTCGCCCGCGAGCAGGAGCATCGCTCCCGGGTTCTCCTTGACGAAGTTGATGGCAAAGGCCTGGGCGTCCTTCATGTCCCACTTCTCGACGAGGGCAACCACGTTGTAGTCACCCATCTCTTCCGCCTTATCGATGAGGGCGCAGCCCTTCCAGTGCCACAGTTCCCTCCTCAGGTGGTCTATCTCCCCTTCAAGCCCCTCGATTTCTCCCCTAAGCTCCCTAACCCTCTCGACCAGTGGCGGGTTCTTGTTGGGCATGCCATCGAGGGCGCTCCAGTAGTCTTCGAGGATTTCGTTGAGCCTCTTCAGCGCCCTGTTGCCGCAGACGAACTCTATGCGCCACAGCTTCCGGCTCTTGCGGTAGAAGTTGAGCACCTTTATAATCCCGATCTCACGGGTGTTCCCCACGTGGGTTCCCCCGCAAGGGGTGATGTCGACACCCGGGATCGAGACCACCCTTATGGGCGGCTTCACCTTATCCGAGAGCTCCTTTCTAAGTTTGTGCCTCAGGTCGGCCGGAAGTTCTTCATAGACGTTCACTCGAACAGGGAGACCCTTCCAGACGACTTCGTTTGCCCTCCTCTCGACCTCAAGAATGGTGTCCCAGTCCAGCTCACCCGGGTAATCGACCTCTATCTTGTTGTAGCTCTCAAAGATCTGAAAGCCCGTAGTGCCGGCGTTGTACAGTTCCTTGAAGACAGCCGAGAGTATGTGCTGGCCGGTGTGGTTCTTCATGTTCTCGTAGCGCCACTCCCAGTTGAGGAGCAGTCTCACGGATTCCCCGGGTTCGGGAAGGCAGCCTTCAAGCTTCCCCTCGTGCCATATCTCGTCCTTGCCGTAAACCCTTTCCACGCGGATCCGGAACCCATCTCCCTCTATCATCCCCCTGTCTGACGGCTGGCCGCCGCCCTCTGGATAGAAGAGGGTTCTATCAAGGAGAAGTCTGATTTTACTTCCCTCGACCTCGACGGACTCCACGGTGGCATCTATCTCCCGGAGGTATGGGTTGGAGTAGAACAGCCTCTCGGTCATGTCATCACCGGAGAGGTGTAGGCGGGGAAAATAAAAGGGTTGCTCAGGCTTCCCCAGAGCGGGCCTCTATCAGGGCCTTGACCCTCTTGAGTCTGAAGAAGTTCTCGCGCTCCATCTCATCCAAGCGTTGCTTGATGAACTTGACCGTTGCCTCCATCCTCGGGATTATGATGTACTCCAGCGCGTTGACACGCCTCTTGGTGGTTTCTATCTCCTTCGCGAGCCTCTTGAGGGTCTCCTCCACCTCGGCCAAGCGAACCGCCAGATCAAGGGCCTCCTCGAATTTCTCGGCGGCAAGGTCAACCCTCGTGGAGCTGGAGACGAATGCGTAGCCGCGCTCTTCGGCACTCCTCTTGAAGGACTCGGCCTCGATGAGCGGAACCGGAACGCCCATGACGTTCCTCTTTTTGACCTCAACTTCCCTGTTGGGTTTGACCGAGAGGCCTATCTCCCTGAGACGGAGCGTTCCAACGTCTATCTCGGCCGCCTGGAGGGCCTTAAACGCCTCCTCCATCTTCCTTCCCAGTTCCTCCCTGAGCTGGAGGGCCTCGTCGTAGATGGTGAAGAACTCCATAACGAGGGCGTCCTGCTTGTCCTTGAGGAGCTTGTGGCCCTTTTTGGCGAGGGTAATGCGCCTCTTGAGGTTCAGGAGTTCCATCCTGGTGGGTTTGACGTTGAGCAGTTCTGCCATCTCGACCACCTAAAATTTTGAAGGGCGTTAAGCCCTCTTCCTGTACTTGGGGTGGTACTTGAGGATGTACTCCTTCCTGACACGCTTGAGCTCGCTCTCCGGGAGTTCCGCCAGGAGTTCCCAGCCGAGGTCGAGGGTCTCCTCTATGCTCCTGTCCTCGTCATACCTCTGGGCGACGAACTCCCTCTCAAAGCGGTCCGCGAACTTGAGGTACTTCCTGTCGGTCTCGCTCAAAGCCTCTTCACCCACAACCGCCACGAGGTCCCTCAGCGATCTACCTTCAGCGTAGGCCGCGTAGAGCTGCTGGCTGAGCTGTGGGTGGTCCTCCCTCGTTCTTCCCTTTCCGATACCGTCCTTCATCAGACGGCTCAGGCTCGGAAGGACATCGATGGGCGGGTAGATGCCCTTCCTGTGAAGCTCCCTGCTGAGGACTATCTGGCCCTCGGTGATGTAACCGGTCAAATCCGGAATCGGATGGGTTATGTCGTCGTCGGGCATGGTGAGGATCGGCACCTGGGTTATGCTTCCCTTCTTGCCCCTTACACGACCGGCACGCTCGTAGATGGTCGCTAAATCAGTGTACATGTAACCCGGATAACCGCGCCTTCCGGGAACCTCTTCCCTCGCTGCCGAAATCTCACGGAGGGCCTCGGCATAGTTGGTCATGTCCGTGAGGATAACGAGCACCTGCATGTCATAGTCGAAGGCGAGGTATTCGGCCACGGTGAGGGCCATACGCGGGGTGATGATGCGCTCGATGGCAGGGTCGTCCGCGAGGTTAAGGAACAGGACGGCCCTCTCTATTGCACCCGTTTCTTCAAAGCTCTTCTTGAAGAAGTTTGCTTCTTCGTAGGTAATACCCATCGCCGCAAATACCACTGCAAACTGCTCCTCCTCTCCAAGGACCTTGGCTTGCCTCGCTATCTGTGCAGCCAACATGTTGTGGGGCAATCCGGAACCGCTGAATATGGGCAGCTTCTGGCCCCTGACGAGGGTGTTCATTCCGTCTATAGCTGAAACACCCGTCTGGATGAAGTCCCTCGGGTAGGCCCTCGCGACCGGGTTGAGCGGAGCGCCGTGGACATCCCTCCTATCCTCGGGAATGATCTCGGGTCCGCCGTCGATGGGCTTACCGATGCCGTTGAAGACCCTTCCAAGCATGTCCATTGAAACGGGCACCTTGAGGGTCTCGCCGGTGAAGCGGACACGGGTGGTTTTAACGTCCAGATCGCGCGTTCCCTCGAAGACCTGAACTATCGCGAGGTCCTCCCTTGCTTCCAGCACCTGACCCTTCCTCTTCTCCCCACTCTCGGTTTCTATCTCAACGACCTCACCGTAGGCCACTCCCTTGACGCCCTCAACGATCATCAGCGGCCCGTAAATCTTGCTAACGGTTGAGTACTCCATTCCTGGCATTGGCATCACGCTCCGTACTTCTTAAAGAGCTCCTCAAACTGCTGGTTGGTTTCATCGATGAGGGCCCTGACCTTCTCAACATCCGGCTCGAATTTCATACGGCCTATCTTCTCTCTTACCGGGAGCTTGGCTATCTCGTCGACAGGAATACCGCGGTCAACTGCCTCCATGGTCTTCTCGTAGAAGTTGAGGATCACGTGCATCATCGTCACCTGCTTCTTCGGCGGGCAGTAGGTGTCGACCTCATCGAATGCATCCTGCTGAAGGTAGTCCTCACGGAGCATCCTCGTGACTATGAGTATTGCCTTCTCCCTGTCCGGTAAAGCGTCGGGACCGACGATCCTGACTATCTCCTGAAGTTCAGCTTCCTTCTGGAGGAGGGCCATAGCAGTGTCGCGCATCTTCCTCCACTCGGGGTCAACGTTCTTGTGCCACCAGTCCTGGATGGCATCAATGTAGAGCGAATAGCTCCTCAGCCAGTTGATTGCCGGGAAGTGCCTCCTCCTAGCCAGGTCAGCATCGAGCGCCCAGAAGACCTTGACGACACGCAGTGTGTTCTGGACGACAGGCTCGCTGAAGTCACCGCCGGGCGGTGAAACGGCACCTATGACGGAGACGCTACCGATTCTCTCGTCGCTTCCGAGGGTGACAACGCGTCCGGCCCTCTCGTAGAACTCCGCTATCTTGCTCGCGAGGTAGGCAGGATACCCCTCCTCACCGGGCATCTCCTCGAGACGGCCCGAAATTTCACGGAGCGCTTCTGCCCACCTGCTCGTCGAGTCGGCCATCAGAGCGACGTCGTAGCCCATGTCCCTGAAGTACTCGGCTATGGTGATTCCGGTGTAGATAGAAGCCTCACGGGCAGCCACAGGCATGTTCGAGGTGTTCGCTATGAGAACCGTTCTCTCCATGAGCGGCTTTCCTGTCTTCGGGTCCTTGAGCTTCGGGAACTCCTCAAGGACATCAGTCATCTCGTTACCGCGCTCACCGCAGCCGATGTAGACGACGACCTGCGCGTCACTCCACTTAGCTAACTGGTGCTGGGTGACGGTCTTTCCTGAACCGAACGGGCCTGGAATGGCCGCGGTTCCACCCTTGGCCTGGCTGAAGAAGGTATCGATGGTCCTCTGTCCGGTGATGAGAGGAACCTCCGGCGGGAGCTTGTTCTTGTAGGGCCTCTTGACACGGACGGGCCAGCGGTGGTACATTTTGAGCTCCTCTATGTTCC
>WAMH01000040.1 GCA_015522395.1 Thermococcus sp.
GGACTGGCCCTCGGAAAGAAAGGCGCGAACGTCAAGCGCGTTCAGGGAATGCTCGGGAAGGATATCGAGCTTATCGAGCACTCAGACAACCCGGAGGAGTTCCTGAGGAACATTTATAAGAGCCTCGGGGTTAAGGTTAAAAAGGTCCACATCACTGAGAAGCGTGATGGTAAGAAGGTCGCCCTCCTTGACATAGGCCCGCGCGACAAGCCGCGCGCGATAGGCAAGGGCGGCCAGAACATCAACCTCGTGAAAGAGTTGATGGAGAGACACCACGGCATTCACGATGTGGTCATAATTTGAGGTGATGATCATGGCTGGAAAGAAAGCCCCCTATGGAGAGTTTGCCGGTAGGAAGCTCAAGCTCAAGAGGAAGAAGTTCCGCTGGAGCGACATTCGCTACAAGAGAAGGGTCCTCCGCCTCAAGGAGAAGAGCGACCCGCTCGAAGGTGCTCCGCAGGCGAAGGGAATCGTCCTCGAGAAGATAGCCGTCGAGGCAAAGCAGCCGAACTCGGCCATGCGTAAGGCTGTCCGTGTTCAGCTCATCAAGAACGGTAAGGTCGTCACCGCCTTCACCCCTGGTGACGGTGCCATCAACCACATCGACGAGCACGACGAGGTCATCATCGAGGGAATCGGCGGTCCTAAGGGCGGTTCGATGGGTGATATCCCCGGTATCAGGTACAAGGTCGTCAAGGTGAACCGCGTTAGCCTCAAGGAGCTTGTCAAGGGCAGGAAGGAGAAGCCGAGGAGGTGAAATCAATGGCCAAGGCACTCACCGAGCGCTTTTACATCCCGAAGGAACCCAAGGTCATGGGCAGGTGGAGCGTTGAGGACGTAACCGTCAACGACCCGTCCCTCAGGCCATACATCAACCTCGACGCGAGGATACTCCCGCACAGCCACGGAAGGCACGCAAAGAAATCCTTCGGCAAGGCCAACGTCCACATCGTCGAGCGCTTGATTAACAAGGTCATGCGCAGCGGTTCAAGCGGTCACAAGGTCGGCGGCCACTTCATGAGAAGGGAACACCGCTCCCTCATGAGCAAGAAGATGAAGGCCTACGAGGTGGTTAAGGAGGCCTTCATGATCATCGAGAGGAGAACCAAGCAGAACCCGATTCAGGTTCTCGTGAGAGCCATCGAGAACTCCGCCCCGAGGGAGGACACCACCACGATAGCCTTCGGTGGAATCCGCTACCACATGGCGGTCGACGTCTCCCCGCTCAGGAGGCTCGACATCGCTCTGAAGAACATTGCCCTTGGCGCTTCGGCAAAGTGCTACAGGAACAAGACCAGCTACGCCCAGGCTCTTGCTGAGGAGATAATCGCCGCGGCCAACAAGGACCCGAAGAGCTTCGCCTACAGCAAGAAGGAAGAGATCGAGAGGATCGCCCAGTCCTCGCGCTGAGGGCTGGCTGGTTTTCTCCTTCATTTCTCCCCGCTTCTGCTTTTCTCAAAGTTTTCCCACCAGAAGATTTTTGTGCCCTTAGTGAGTTCCGGATAAGGAAGACAGCATGAGGAAGCGCAAACTTGAGATCCTCAATGGCAGGAATAAGATTGTTGATGAAAACGCGGAGCTAAGAGGACTTTTGAAGTTCGATAAACCAGTCAGGGAAATTCTGCGGGAGATTCGCGAAGAGGAAAGAGAACTGGAAAAAAAGAAAGCTTCACCTTCTTGGACTGGAATGAGTTCCCAGTTCGAGATGAAAGCATTTCAATGGAATAGTCCTTGTAGTTGGGATTGCCCTTCAGTATCTCGATCAGCGCGTATGTATCGGCCAAGTACTCAGCCATGGACTTCCCTCAGCTCGTCCTTTACTTTTTGGGCATCCGCGTTCCAACCTTTCAACATGCCAAATATTTCAATCCTCAGCTTAACCCTGGCTTTTTCGGGAATGTCAATCTTTTTCAAGGGCTTGAAAACGCCGTTCTCGTAAACGGCCTCCACAATTATCGTCATCTTCCCACCGAGGGACTTTTTGTCGTGCCGCTATACTAATCCTTCGCCACTAATGGAAACTTTATCTATGGAAACCCTATGGCAGGTTCTATCTCTATCCCCCTTCCACCCAAAGATTTCAAAGGGTTCCTCATCCCATCGGAGATGACGTCCAAAAACGTTCCATCGTCAAGACATAGGTTTAGCCCCATGCCAAACCCCTGTTATATTAGACTCCTCCCCACCATGTTGGCCGGTTTTTCTATCCCGAAGAACTTCAAAACCGTCGGCGCTACGTCCATGAGTGAAGCATTTTCGAGGTTTGCCCTTTCAAA
>WAMH01000041.1 GCA_015522395.1 Thermococcus sp.
GCCCTCTGAGTTCCACCATCAGGCCTTCGACGAAGGCCCTCTCCTCCTCGGTTGGCCTGATTCGCTGAAGGACTTCTTCGATGACTTCATGGACGTTCATTCTCTGCACCTATTGATATCTAACTATCAAAATATTTATATATCTTTTGTTATTAGAGTATCAATGATGCGAGATGGAAGACCTGATGGTAGTCCAAAACCCCTGGTGGGCCGACCCGGATGCAATATATGATGATGAGCGGGTCAAGAAAGCCCTGGCAAAGGAACCACGGATCGACTACCGCTTCGAGCCGGTAAACAAAATCCTCATCGGCCCAAGGCAAGTTGGTAAAACCACCTACATGAAGCTCTCCGTGGCAAAACTCATCAAGGTAGGAGTAAACCCAAGGAATGTCCTCTACTTCTCCTGCGACCTTCTGAAGGACTACCGTGGGATAGTCTCCGTTGTTAAATCATTTCTCCGGAGCGTGAAGGGAAAAGCTTACGTTTTTCTCGACGAGGTGACATTCGTTGAGGGCTGGGAGAGAGCGGTTAAGTTCCTTCTCGATTCTCCCCTCGCATCGAGAATGGTGATCCAGGTTACAGGCTCGACTTCGGCGGGGCTGAAAAGGGAGAGTTTCCCAGGTGGAGAAATACAGGTTGATGAATTCCTCCCGCTGGACTTCAGGACGGTTTCAACGATCTTTGAACCAAAACTTAAGGGGGTTAAACTCCCCTACGAAAATCCCCATGGAAGCCGCGAATTCTACGAGAACGCCCTTGAACTTTATCCCTACATGGAGGTGCTGGCGGGTGCACTCGATTTTTATCTGCTGGCCGGTGGGTATCCGAGAGCCATCTACGAACTGCTTGAGGGAAGGATAAAACAGGAAACCTACGAGATGGTCTACAACGCCACGATCCTCGACGTTGCCAAACTTGGGAGGAGCGAGAGAATAGCCCTCTCCATGATCCTCGGACTGCTGCGTCGCTACGGGGACAGGCTAACATTAAACTCCCTCGCCAAGGAGCTTGAGATAGGCTCCCACGTCACTGTGAGGGACTACCTTGAACTCTTTGAGGAGCTGTTCATAGGGCGAAACTACTTCCAGGTTAAGCTCCATGACTTCACGCCCCTGTTCCGAAAGGAGCGGAAGTTCTACTTTACAGACCCACTGTTAATCCAGACATTTAAGAGGCTCTTTGGAAAGGGGCCTGAGACTGACAGGATAATCGAAGGTGTCGTAGGTGAGCACCTGAAGCGCCTCCATCCGACCTACTTCTTCAGTGGCTCTAAGGAAGTGGACTTCCTAACTTCTGGTTTTGGCGTTGAAGTAAAGTGGAGAAAGAAGGTTAGGCCTTCGGACTTCCCGAGGGTGGGGATAAAGAACAAGATGCTCCTTTCAAAGGACACGCTTGAGTTCATCGAGGGAGGCAACCTCGCGATAATCCCGGTTCCTCTCTTCCTCTTCCAGCTTCACTCCGCCAGCTCGAACCTCGCCACCGTCTCATAGATGGGGCCATTTGGCGTCAACGTGCTCTTCTTCAGCTCTATCGCGTTAACCTCGAACTCCCCGAAGTCCTCGTTCGCCAGCTCTTTCAGCGCCATCGCAAGTTCGAGCTTGTCGCGGACGAACTTGACGCGACCAATGGTTATGTGCGCCACGAAGTCCTTGTCCTTCTTGAAGCCCAAGCGACGCATCTCCCTCTCCACATCGGCCGCTATCGCCCTTATGCCCTCATCGTTCTCTATTCCGGCCCAGATGACGCGAACGTAGTTGGGGTTCGGGAAGACACCTATGCCCTTAACCCGGACATGGTGCTTTTTGTGCTTCTTCGCTATCTCCGCCAGGGCCTTTTTGACTTCCTCAGCGGTTATTTCGTCAATCTCTCCGAGGAACTTGAGCGTTACGTGGAAGTTCTCCCGCTCGACGAACTTTATCTTGGCAGATTTGTTCCCTATCCTCTCCTGTGCCCTCAGGAGGTTGTCGCGAACCTCATCGCTGACCTCTATCGCTATGAACGCCCTCATACCACCACCGGGAAAAGTTGGGGGAGGGGGTTAAAGGGATTTCGAGTCGTTCTTTTCTAATGAACCACAAAGAATCGCCCAATAAGAACCACTATGCCAGCTCGATAATAAGGCCTAAGAGTACAAAGTAGTCCTCTCTGATGGTGACGAGAAAGGCCAAAGCAAGCCACAGGAGAGTGAAGGCTCCGATC
>WAMH01000042.1 GCA_015522395.1 Thermococcus sp.
CGTTGTCAAGGATAGCCTTCTCAACGTACTGGCCGAAGAAGACGGGGGCGGTTTCAGCCGGATTGTGGCCCCATACCACTACCAGTTCCGCCTTCGCAACGTCCTCAAACGGGTTAGTAGCAGCTGAAGTCCCGAAAACGGCTATCCTTGCGGGGCTGTTGGAGTACTGACAGTACCTCCCCGGGAAGTCGAGGTGGTTGGTTCCTACCGCCTTGGAGAGCTTGTGGACGAGGTAGTTCTCCTCAAGGGTTATCTTCTCGCTCCCGAGGAACGCTATCGCCTCCGGGCCGTAGGTTTCCTTGATCTCCTTAATCTTGCTGGCAATTATCCTGTAGGCCTCTTCCCAGCTTATCTCCTCAAATTTGCCCTCTCCCTTGGCTCCGACGCGCTTGAGGGGCTTCTTAAGTCTCTTCGGGCTGTTTATGAACTGGTAGGAGGCAACTCCCTTGGGGCAGAGCTTGCCCCTGTTTGCTATCGTCGGGTGGTCGTAGTCGAACTCCACCCTCTTTATGTAGCCGTTGACGCTAACCGCGTAGAAGCGGCAGCCGACTGAACACCATGGACAGACCACGGGAATCAGTTTTTCTTCCATCACGCACCACCACCGTTTAGTGACTGGTCAGTCATAGGGGTTGTGTGAAAATAGTTTATATAGTTTTTTGGGACATGATAGGGCATTGGGTAAACAGGGTTGGGCAAAAACGATGCTCCCTTTAAACACTCGACGCCATCTTGAGGTTGTTTATCACAATGGGGATTATCTTGCGGAGGTAGTGTTCGTCCGAGAAACCGAGGCAATCCTTTGCGTGGAGGTAATGCAGAAGGGAAGCTATGAACATCTGGAACGCTACCAGGGCGTCCTCAAAGCCAACCTTTATGTAGGCGGTGATCCTCCGCGCACCCTCACGCAGCAGCTCGGAACAGGACTGGGTGTATATCTGGTCGATGCTTTCCACCCTCTCCCGGATGGAGAGCATGTGAAGGAATATCTCCGCCCGGTATTCGGTTGAGTAGAACTCGAGGAACTCCCTCCCGAGCTGGAGAAGGTAGTCGGCCAAGTTGGGATAGCTGATGGTTATGTATGGGTCGTTCAAGGAGGGCATTGCCATTATTGGCATGACCTCGAAGGCCAGCTCTTTTATGAGGTCGTCCTTGCTCTTGAAGTAGAGGTAGAAGGTGCCCTTTGCAACGCCGGCTCTGGCGACTATCTCGTCTACAGTGGTCTTGTCGAAGCCCTTCTTTGCGAAAAGCTCCATGGCGGCTTTGAAGAGCTTCTCCCGAGTCTTCCCCGATGACTTCGTTGTTGACCCTCCTTGACCGGTCGGTCATTCATTGGACACTTGTGGGTATGCGGGAATTTTAAGCTTTTCTATAAGAAGAGCGAGTGTAACCCTTTACGCGGAGAAATGAAAAAGGGGATCAGGCAATTGACGTGATAATTTTTTCATCTATCTCCGCTACCTCGGAGAGCAGCTCTCCGAGCTCCCCGGGGATCATCTTCGAGAAGAGCCCCATGTTCATTCCGAAGACGTATACGCCGTCGGGCATCTCTATGACCGAGAACTTGCAGGGCATCATGGCCGAGACCCAGCGGTTTTCGGGTTTCTCTATCGCTTTTCTGGCGAACTCCCTGTTGCAGACCTCGATGATGGCAAAGTCGATTCCAACCTTTTCTCTGAAGTTATACTCCCCTATGACCGTCCAGCCGAGTTCCTCCGTCTTTTTCTTCAGCTTCTTCAGGGTTTCCTCAAAGCCGTATCTGCTCTTAACCCCTTTCACCATTTCCTTCATCATGTCCTGCATGGGAACCACCTGACTGACTGGTCAGGGAAAGGTCTATAAATCATTTTCTTTCACCTTTGGTTGATAACCATGGCCCTGATGCTCGCAGGGAGGGTCGTCGAAGTAAAGGGTGACAGGGCGATCGTTGACGTTGATGGGGAGCTGAGAGAAGCGAGGCTCGACTTCCTCAGGGACGTCAGGCCCGGCGACTACGTGACGATCTACTACGGCATAGTCCTTGAGAAGGTGAGCAAGGAAGAGGCGAGAGAAACGCTGGAGCACTGCTCCTACCACCGCGGGCAGAGGGTGGAGATGACATTCTCGCTCGAGCTGAAATCATGAGGTTTTGCCGGGATTTATCACGTTGAAGGACGGTGGGAAAATGTGTCTCGCAACCATAGCGAAGGTTCTGGAAGTGAACCGGGAGAAGGGAACCGCCTGGGTGGACTTCGGCGGTGTGAAGAGGGAGGCCAGAATAGACCTCATGCCCGACGTTAAAGTTGGTGAATACGTGTTGATACACACGGGCTTCATAATTGAGCGCGTTGAGGAGGAAACCGCGAGGGAGATACTGAACGCTTGGGATGAGGTGTTCAAGGTCGAGGAGGACGCTGTCGGGGGCTACTACTACCCGGGTGATTGAAATGAGCATCGAGGAAGTTATTAAACCCTACAGGGATGGGAGAATAGCGCAGAGGCTCGTTGAGAAGATAAAAGAGGAGGCCAAGACGCTGGACGGTGAGATAAGGATAATGCACGTCTGCGGAACGCATGAAGATACCATAACCCGCTCTGGAATACGTTCTCTTCTCCCGAAGAACGTCAGGGTCGTCAGCGGGCCGGGCTGTCCCGTCTGCATTACCCCCGTCGAGGACATCGTGGCGATGCAGCTCATCATGAGGAAGGCCCGGGAAGAAGGGGAAGAGATAATCCTGACCACTTTCGGGGATATGTACAAGATTCCGACGCCGATGGGGAGCTTCGCCGATTTGAAGAGCGAGGGCTTCGACGTCCGCGTCGTTTACTCAATCTTCGACACCTACAAAATGGCGAAGGAGAATCCCGACAAGACCGTCGTCCACTTCAGCCCGGGCTTCGAAACAACAACCGCTCCAACGGCCGGGATGATAAACGCCGTCGTCAACGAGGGGCTTGAGAACTTCAAGATTTACTCAGTTCATCGGCTAACGCCGCAGGGAATAGAGGTTCTCATAAAGCAGAAGAGCAGGATAGATGCCCTCATAGATGCCGGCCACGTCTCGACGATCATAGGCGTTAGGGGCTGGGAGTTCCTGAGCGAGCGCTATGGAATCCCGCAGGTCATAGCAGGCTTCGAGCCGAACGACGTCCTGATGGCCATTCTTCTGCTCATCAGGATGTACAAGGAGGGTGACGCGAGGGTTGTGAACGAGTACAAGCGCTCCGTCAGATACGAGGGCAACGTCACGGCGCAGAGGCTCATAGACAAGTACTTCGAGGTTGTCGATGCCAAGTGGCGCGCCCTTGGAATCTTCCCGGGAACTGGATTGGAGCTGAGAGGCGAGTGGAAGGAACTCGACATAAAGAACCTCTACAAGGTCGAGGTACCGAAGGACCTGCCCGATCTGGAGAAGGGCTGTCTCTGCGGTGCTGTGCTGAGGGGACTGGCGCTTCCAACGGACTGCCCTCACTTTGGCAAGACCTGCACGCCGAGGCATCCAATAGGACCGTGCATGGTGTCCTACGAGGGAACGTGCAACATCTTCTACAAGTACGGAGTGTTGTTCTGACCTTGCTTCCACATGGTACATCCCGCGGGATCGGGCAGAAGACGGTGGGCGGGCATGAAAGCTTACAGGATTCACGTCCAGGGAATCGTTCAGGCCGTTGGATTCAGGCCCTTCGTCTACAGAATAGCGCACGAGCACAACCTCAAAGGCTACGTCAAGAACCTCGGTGATGCCGGTGTTGAGATAGTTGTTGAAGGCCGGGAGAGGGACATCGAAGCTTTCATAGGGGATTTGCACCGCAAGAAGCCACCGCTCGCGAGGATTGACAGACTGGAGAAGAGGGAAATCCCTCCCCGGGGCTTTTCCGAGTTCTACATCGAGAAGAGCTCAAAGGGCGGAAGCGGTGGTGACTCGATAATCCCACCGGACATAGCCATCTGTGAGGACTGCCTAAGGGAGCTCTTTGACCCAACCAACAGGCGCTACATGTATCCCTTCATCGTCTGCACCAACTGCGGCCCGAGGTTCACGATAATCGAGGACCTGCCCTACGACCGCGAGAACACCACGATGCGTGAATTTCCCATGTGCGACTTCTGCCGGAGCGAGTACGAGGATCCCCTAAACAGGCGCTATCACGCTGAACCGATAGCCTGCCCCGTCTGCGGGCCGAGCTACCGCTTGTACACGAACGATGGAGAGGAGATAACCGGCGACCCTCTGAGAAAAGCGGCCGAGCTAATAGATAAAGGCTACATAGTGGCCATCAAGGGCATCGGGGGGATTCACTTAGCCTGCGACGCGGCCAATGAAGAGGCTGTTGCCGAACTGAGGAAGAGAACCTTCAGGCCACAGAAGCCCTTCGCGATAATGGCAGACTCCCTCGAGACGGTTAAAAGCTTCGCCTACGTGAGTAAGGAGGAGGAAGAGGAACTCACAAGCTACAGGAGGCCGATAATAACGCTCCGCAAGAGAGAACCCTTCCCCCTGCCGGAAAATCTGGCACCGGGCCTGCACACGATTGGCGTCATGCTCCCCTATGCGGGAACGCACTACATACTCTTCCACTGGGGCAGGAGTAAGGTCTACGTGATGACCTCGGCCAATTATCCCGGAATGCCAATGGTCAAGGACAACGAGAAAGCGTTTGAAGAACTCAGGGAGATGGCAGACTATCTCCTCCTGCACAACAGGAAGATACTAAACCGCGCTGATGACAGCGTTATTCGCTTCGTTGACGGGAGGAGGGCGGTGATAAGGAGAAGCAGAGGGTTCGTGCCCTTGCCGATAGAGATCCCCTTCGACTATCTCGGGTTAGCCGTTGGAGCCGAGCTGATGAACGCCTTCGGCGTTGCAAAGAACGGTAAGGTTTACCCGAGCCAGTACATAGGCAACACCGGAAAGCTCGAGGTTCTGGAGTTCATGCGCGGGGCGATAGCGCACTTCAAGAGAATTCTCCGCGTTGAAGGCTTCGATTTAATCGTAGCCGACCTCCATCCAGCTTATAACACGACGAAATTGGCGATGGAGCTTGCCAACGAGATGGGTGTTGAGCTTCTCCAGGTTCAGCACCACTACGCCCACATAGCGAGCGTTTTAGCTGAGAGAAACCTCGAATCCGCCGTTGGGATAGCCCTCGATGGGGTCGGCTACGGGACAGATGGAAACGTCTGGGGAGGTGAGGTTCTCTACCTGAGCTACGAGGACGTTGAGAGACTGGCCCACATAGACTACTACCCGCTCCCCGGCGGGGATTTGGCGAGCTACTACCCGCTAAGGGCATTGATGGGAATCCTTAGCAAGGTTTACTCCATCGAGGAGCTTGAAGGAGTCATAAGCCGCTGCTGCCCCAAAGCGGTTGATAGCCTCAAGTACGGGAAGGTCGAGTTCAGCGTTATCCTCAACCAGCTCGCCAAGGGCGTGAACACCGCCTACGCGTCCTCGATGGGAAGGGTTCTCGACGCCTTAGCGGTTCTGCTCAACGTCGCCTACAAGCGGCACTACGAGGGCGAGCCTGCTATGAAGCTGGAGAGCTTTGCCATGAGGGGCAAGAACGACCTGAAGTTCGAGGTTCCGGTTGATGAAGAGTTGATAAGGGTGGAAGAGCTGTTCGTTGGGGCGCTTGAGGCAGTAAATAGGACATCTCCAGCGGACATAGCGTATTCAGCCCACCTGGCACTGGCGAGGGCCTTTGCTGACACTGCCATAGAGAAAGCGAGGGAATTTGGCGTTAAAGACATCGCCATAAGCGGTGGGGTTTCCTACAACGAGCTCATCGTGAAGACGATTAGAAAGGCCGTGGAAGGTTCGGGGCTCAGGTTCCACGCGACGACGGAAGTCCCGCGCGGAGACAACGGGATAAACGTCGGCCAGGCCTTCCTTGGAGGGCTTTACCTCAAGGGCTATCTCAGTAAGGAAGACCTGATGCTGTAAGTATGCGCGTATCCCAAAACAAAATTTGGAGGGTTGAAGATGGGAGAAAAGATAAAGCTCGAACACGGAGCCGGTGGAGAGATAATGGAGGAGCTCTTGAGGGACGTGATACTCAAAACGCTGACTCTCAAGAGCGCCGGTGGAATTGGACTTGACGCTTTGGACGACGGTGCAACGATACCATTTGGCGACAAGCACATAGTCTTCACAATAGATGGCCACACAGTTAAACCGCTTTTCTTCCCGGGCGGTGACATCGGCCGTTTGGCCGTCAGCGGAACGGTGAACGACCTTGCAGTTATGGGTGCCAGGCCAGTAGCTCTGGCGAACTCAATGATAATTGGAGAAGGCCTCGATATGGAAGTCCTTGAGAGGGTTCTCCGCTCGATGGACGAGACATCGAAAGAAGTTCCAGTTCCTATAGTCACTGGAGACACGAAGGTAGTCGAGGATCCGATAGAGATGTTCGTGATTACGGCTGGAATCGGCATAGCCGAGAGGCCGATAAGCGATGCCGGAGCTAAGGTTGGAGACATCATCCTCGTCAGCGGGGCAATAGGCGACCACGGTATAGCGCTGATGAGCCACCGCGAGGGAATAGCCTTTGAGACCGAGCTGAAGAGCGACGTTGCTCCAATATGGGACGTCGTTAAAGCCGTCGCCGAGGAAATAGGCTGGGAGAACCTCCACGCGATGAAGGATCCGACGAGGGCCGGTTTGAGCAACGCGCTCAACGAGATCGCTCTTAAGAGCAACGTGGGAATCCTCGTGAGGGAAGCAGACATTCCGATAAGGCCAGAGGTCAGGGCCGCGAGCGAGATGCTGGGCATAAGCCCCTATGATGTGGCCAACGAGGGCAAGGTCGTTATGGTGGTAGCGAGAGACTACGCAGAGGATGCACTGGAAGCGATGAGGAAAACCGAGAAGGGAAAGAACGCCGCGATAATCGGCGAGGTAATAGAGGAGTACAGAGGGAAGGTCATCCTTGAGACGGAAATCGGCGGGAAACGCTTTATGGAGCCTCCCGAAGGCGACCCCGTGCCAAGGATATGCTGATTTTCCCTTTTCTTTTGTCAAAAGTAAACGAAAAGCCATTCAGCGCATCTCGAAGCCTTCGAGGGCTTTCTTCACCTCCTCAACGCTAGCCTCGTCCTCAAGCGTCGAAAGGTCGCCGAGGCTCTTTCCGCTTGCGAGTGCTTTGAGAACACGGCGCATTATCTTCCCGCTCCTCGTCTTCGGCAGTTTGTTGACGAAGAACACCTCTGCAGGAGCCGCTATCGGTCCGAGGGTTCCCCTGACGTAGTCTATGAGTTCCTTCTTCAGCTTTTCCCTTGGAGTGCAGTTCTCCTTTAGTATTACGAAGGCAACCGGCACTTCACCCTTTATCTCGTCGGGCCTGCCTATCACTGCCGCCTCTGCCACGGCCGGGTGGAGAACTAGGGCATGTTCAATCTCAGCCGTTCCAATCCTGTGGCCGGAGACGTTTAGAACCTCATCCGCCCTGCCGAATATCCAGAAGTAACCTTCGTCGTCCTTCATAGCGTAGTCAGCAGGATAGTAAATCCAGACTCCTTCATCAGGTTTGCTGAACCTTTGCCAGTAGGTTCTGATGTAGCGCTCGTCGTCGCCCCAGATTCCAAGGAGCATTCCTGGCCAGGGTTTCTTTATCACGAGGTAGCCACGCTCGTTAGGCTTCGCCGATGTTCCATCGGCTTTGAAAACGTCGGCGTCAACACCGAGACCCGGGAAGGTCGCCGAGCCGGGCTTAAGAGGGGGCAACTGTATTCCGGCGGATGGATAAATCATGTAGCCACCTGTCTCTGTCTGCCACCAGGTGTCTATTATTGGGCACCTTCCACCACCAACAACCTCGTAATACCACTTCCATGCCCTCGGGTTAATGGGCTCCCCAACCGAACCGAGAAGGCGAAGACTCGAGAGGTCGTGCTTCTTCACCCACTCATCCCCATAGCGCATGAGCATCCTTATCGCTGTTGGGGCCGTGTAGAATATCGTAACGCCGTGCTTCTCGATTAACTCCCAGGGCCTGTCCGGTTTTGGATAGTTGAGCGCTCCTTCATACATCATTACCGTTAAGCCGAGGGTCAGTGGACCATAGACGAGATAGCTGTGTCCCGTAATCCAGCCGACGTCAGCGGTGTTCCAGAAGAGGTCGCTCTCGGTTATCCCCCAGGCCCACTCCATAGTTTTGGCAACGTAGACGAGGTAACCACCGGTGGAGTGGATTATGCCCTTGGGCTTCCCGGTGGTTCCGCTCGTGTAGAGTATGAAC
>WAMH01000043.1 GCA_015522395.1 Thermococcus sp.
ACTTCGCTCTCCATCTCCCTCGCGTGCTCGGCGTAGTTTTTGGCGAGGGCCACTATCTTGCTCGGCCTCAAATCGTAATAAGTATCGCGGAACGGAAGCCTTACCATCCCCAACACCGTCCTCAATTCAATCGGGGACGAATAAACCTTACCCCGCGGTAAATGTGATAAGGGAAGACGCCGAAGCCCAAGCGGTGGTAGGGTTGAGGAAGGTGCTCGTGAAAGAGGGTGGAATAACCGCGGTCTTCGCAACGGTGGCCTTCGCCATCTTCTTTGTCTGGGTCGCCTGGGAGATGATGGGAACTGAAATGCTCTGGTTCGCGCTCTTCTTTTTGGCGATACCAGCGGTTCTCATCCTTCTGGCTCTCGTGAAGGGAACAAGCATTCTCACCGGGAACAGAAAAACCTTGGCGCTCTTCTCCTCAGCGACGCTCTCGGAGGGCGGAATCGCCTTCCAGGAGGAGCTTGAGTACGAGGTGGGGCGAGTCGAGCTGGAGGGCTACTGGACGAGCAGCGGGAGGAGCAGGAGCTATCACGTGAAGAGGAACTTCCAAGGCGGGGGAAGGGGCAGAGGGACGTTCGTGGAGTTTCCACAGGAGGAGTTTAAGGTCACAGTGCTCCGGGACGGAACCGGGACGGTGGAGGCGCCGGCCATTAGAATCCTCAGCGAGCCTTACAAGGACGTCCTCTTAGTCTTTCTCACGAGCAGGGGGCACGTTAACGGCTCCGAAAGCCTCACCCTCAGCCAGGGAGAGCGACGTGGCAACGGTGACGTTTGGAGGGGACGGCAAACGCCTAACCGGGGCTGTTCAAGCCGAGCTTTCAAGGGCGCGGAAGGTGAGAATCGAGGTCGGTTCTGGCAAAGTGTGGAAGAGAATAGCCGAAGGACTTAACTTCGACTTCAGCTTTTCGCCGCTGCCGGACGAAGAGACGGTCGTCTTTGCCCACTACAAGACCGTAAGCCCCCTAACGCTGGTTAAGAACCTCTGGAAGGACTCAACGGTTCTCGGCCACGGGATCTTTGAGCTGAAGGCGGTTTTAGACGTTCCTCTCGCGAGGGACGTCGTGGAAAAGGCCCAGTTCACCGTGGAGCTGGAGAAAGAGGTGGAATCCGGCAGAAAGGAAGAGGATGAAGAAGAGTGGGGATTTTAGTCCCTCAGCGGTTCTGGTATCGCCTTATCCCACTGCTCCCTCGCCAGCTCACCCGTGTACTTGAACTTCTCGACCTGCTTCTCGGCCTTTTTACGCCTCTCCTGGTGCTCCTTCAGGAACTTCTGAACCCTCTCGATCAGCTCACGCTTGCACTGACCGCAGAGGAGTTCACCGCTCTTGCACGCTCTATAGCGCTCCATGAGCTTCTCGTCGTCAGGCTCGAAGAATATCTCAAACCACTTGAAGACGACGCACTTCTCCGGCTTCCCGCCCTTCTCGCGCTGCTCCTTCGCTGTGGCCCTTCCACCGGTGAGGGCGTACTTCCATATCTTCTTACCGGCTTCCTCCGGGTCGTCAGTAAGGTAGACAGCCGTTTCCGGCTTGCTCGCGCTCATCTTGCCGCCGAGACCAGTAAGGCCGGGCACGAACTTGGAGTGTATGGCGGCGGTCTTGTAGTAGCCGAGGCTCTCCGCGAAGTCCCTCTGAAGGCGCCAGTAGGGGTCTTGGTCTATCGCCGCCGGGATCAAACAGCGCCTCTTCTCGAAGAACGTCGGCGCCGCCTGTATCGCTGGGTAGAATATCATTCCAATCTTGCTCTGGTCGGTGAAGCCGAAAACCGCTTTGGCCATCGAGTAGTTTATCTTCTTGGCTATGGGGATGGCCATCTCGTAAATCTTTGTGAACTCGCTGTTCTGGAAGATGAAGGTTTTATCGGGATCGAAGCCCACAGCTATGATGTCGAGGATGTTGTCGTAGGCCCAGCGCTTGGTCTCGTCGAAGGTGAGCTTGTCCTTGAAGAGGAACTTCTCGTCGTCGGTTATCTGGATGTAGAGGTTCACCCCGAACTTCTCCTGGAGCCATTTGGTGGCGTAGAACGGTATTATGTGCCCGATGTGCATCGGGCCGCTCGGACCCCTGCCTGTGTAGAGGAAGAAGCCCTTTCCGCTCTCGTAGTCGGCCAAAACCTTGTCGTAGTCCCTGTGGGAGAAGAAAAACCTCCTCCTGAAGAATATCGGGAGTTCGCTCTTCGTCAGCTCTGCGGTTTTTTCTATCAGCTCGTCCGTTAGAGGGCTTGTTCCGAACTGCTCTATAAGCTTCGCGTAGTCCACCACACCCTCAACGTCCCAGGGGGTAACCTTGAAGTCGTCCATTCAAACACCTCCATTTCCAGTGGAAACGAAACTCCAGAATAGGGGCGGTCATGGGAGGCATTTCACCAGGGCCAAAAGCGACCACCGCGCATGGGGTAAAAAGGGAGGGAAGGAGATTTAAAGTTTTGGGTCTTTCGGGTAGCGGTGGGAACATGAAGGCGGTTGTGCTGGGTTCGGGTTCGTACAGCGGAACGCCGAAACCGCTCTGCAGCTGCGAGAACTGTTCAAGGGCGAGGATAAACCCCGCTCTGAGGAGAACGAGGTTTTCGTTTTACTTCAAGGGGACCCTTGTCGATCCGAGTCCAGACTTGCACTACCATCTCGAGAGGCTGAACGAAAAAGTTGAGAGGGTCTTCATAACCCACGCCCATTTTGACCACATAGCGGGTTTTCCTGAGCTTCAGGTTTTCAAGGAACTGAATGTCTACTCCCATGGGCAGGGAATCGAGACGGCAAAACACTTAGCTTCGCTCTTCCTCGGAGGTGCCGCCCCCGAAAACAGGGAGTGGCGTTATCACAGGCTTCCGTTTAACGAGTGGGTCGAGCTTGATGGGATTAGAGTCTTCCACTTCAGGACGGTTCACCGCTCGATAGAGAACTCCGGCGGCTTCGTCTTCGAGCTGAAGGGAAAGAGGATAGCG
>WAMH01000044.1 GCA_015522395.1 Thermococcus sp.
GGGCTTCTACATGATGTACCGTCCCCCTGTTTACGTCTACACTCTATCCATCGTCTTCCACTTTATCTCACCCGGGCACTACCTAACCGCCGCCCGAATCGTCTCGGCGTTCTTCTACGGGCTGACCGCGGGGTTGGCCTATCTCTTCGTGGTTGAGCTTTGGGGTGATGGACTTAAAGCACTATCGGCCAGCCTCTTTTACATTCTCAATCCACTAGCCTTCACCATGGGGACGAGGGAGCTGGTTCACAGCGAGTTCACATTCTTCTACACCCTCTCCCTCTACCTCCTTTATACTGGGCGTAAAAAGGGGAGAACCGGAAGGGTTTATGCGGCTTTCATTGTCGCGGGCATTGCTATACTAACGAGGTACACCGGGCTCTCGATAGTAGGAGTCTTTCTGGTTTATCTCTACTGCACCGAACACTGGGGATGGGTTAGGAGGCGGGAATACTTGATCGGCTTTGCGTTGGTTCTCCTCGTTTTGTCCCCCTGGCTTTACATGGGGCACGTTCATTACGGTGGCGCTTTCAAGCCCTTCAGCGTGGCGAGCCAGTACGTTACGGGTGCCCCTCCGGTCTCGGCCTTCGATTACCTGGGTGAATTGATGGGTCCGCTGGGAATCCTCCTGTTGCTGGCCCTGCTGGGCTTTGTCCTCCTTGGAAGGGACGATGGAGACTGGCTCCTCACGAGCTGGTTCTTCGTAGGGTTTCTGGGGATACTGACGGTTACCCACAAGGAGGCCCGCTTCGTGACCTTCCTCTCCCCTGCAATCGCGCTTCTGGCTTCTCATGGACTCTGGGGTTCAGTGAAACTTTTGAAGGGGATTCTTCCGAGGAAAAACCTTCTCAATTACCTCGCCATCCTTCTTCTCCTCGTTCTCCTAATCCCCGTGGGAAGGAGTGCCCTCGCCCTCAAAGCCCAGTGGGATACCAGGGGAGCCGGCTACGTTCAGGCCTTAGAGTACGCCTCGACTCATTATCCTGCCAAGTGGCTCCTCGTTTCTCCCCGGATGTACACCATGGCCGGCGTGTATTATCCAGATGCGGTCATACAGGTTATAGTGGACAGGAAGCAGGTCAGGGAGAGGATAGCCGCCGGCAGGTACGACGTTATAATAAGGATGAAAACCGACCCACTGCTTAACGTTGAGAGTAGCGGCATGTACGCCTTGGCAAAGGAGTTCCCCCGGGGCGGCATAGAGATTTACGTTAGGACCCCCCGCAGGGTCGGCTTGAACGAATCCAAACCCGCCCTGGAACGATGAACACACATGCCTTTCCCTCCATTCCTGTTCTTTGCAGAACAGCCATGTATAGTTAATTTTAAAAGTGGGCCCCCGATATATCACCCGCAGTAACAGTTTGTGGAGGGATTCGGATGAGTGAGTACAGGTTTGTAAAGTGGTTTGAGGAACTCGGGAAGGAAGACGTACCCCTGGTTGGTGGGAAGGGTGCCAACCTTGGTGAGCTTACCAACGCTGGAATACCCGTCCCACCCGGGTTCTGTGTGACGGCTGAGGCCTATAAATACTTCGTCAACAACGTTAAGGTCAGCAAGGCCGACATCGAGAAGATAATGGGTGAGAAGGCCAAGACCGGCGTTCTCGCCGAGGTTCTCGCGGCAGCTCCGGACGAGCCCAGACCGCTCCAAGACTGGATCATGGACATCGTTAGCAGGACCAACGTTGACGACAGCAGGGAGCTTCTCGACAACACCGCCCTCATAAGGGAGCTTATAGACAGCATGCCCATGCCCGAGGAGATAAAGACCGAGGTTCTAGACGCTTATCACAAGCTCAGCCAGAGGTTCGACAAGGATGCAGTTTACGTCGCCGTCCGCTCCTCTGCAACAGCTGAGGACCTTCCGGAGGCGAGCTTCGCCGGCCAGCAGGAGACCTACCTGGACGTTTACGGCGATGAGGATCTCCTTGAGAACGTCAGAAAGTGCTGGGCTTCACTCTGGACAGCTCGCGCTACCTTCTACAGGGCAAAGCAGGGCTTTGACCACAGGAAGGTTTACCTCTCAGCGGTAGTCCAGAAGATGGTCAACAGCGAGACCAGCGGCGTCATGTTTACAGCGAACCCCGTCACCAACGACAGGAACGAGATCATGATCAACGCCGCCTGGGGCCTCGGTGAGGCCGTCGTCAGTGGTGCCGTTTCACCGGACGAGTACATCGTTGAGAAGGGCACTTGGAAGATAAAGGAGAAGTACATCGCCGAGAAGGAGGTCATGTACGTCCGCAACCCCGAGACCGGCAAGGGAACCGTTCTCGTCAAGGTTGCTGACTACCTCGGTCCGGAGTACGTCAAGAAGCAGGTTCTCACCGACGAGCAGATCATCGAAGTGGCCAAGATGGGCGCCAAGATCGAGGAGCACTACCAGTACCCGCAGGACATCGAGTGGGCCTACGACAAGGACGACGGCAAGCTCTACATAGTTCAGTCAAGGCCGATAACCACCCTCAAGGAGACCAAGACCGAGGAGGCTGAAGAAGTGACGGAGGAGATGGAGGTTATCCTCAAGGGTCTCGGAGCTTCACCCGGTGTCGGTGCCGGTAAGGTCGTCATAGTCCTCGACGTCAACGACATCGACAAGGTCAAGGAA
>WAMH01000045.1 GCA_015522395.1 Thermococcus sp.
GCCTTCCTGAGAAGCTCCTGGACCTTGGCGTTGTTCTCTGCCATGACCCTGATGACTTCCTGAGCATCGACGGGCTTCTCTGCCCAGACGTCGTAGTCCGTAACCGTTGCGATGTTCGCGTAGCACATTCCAAGCTCGCGCGCGAGGTTTATCTCCGGGACGAGGGTCATTCCGATGATGTGGGCGTACTGCCTGAACATGAAGCTCTCGGCGCGAGTTGAGAACCTCGGCCCCTCAATGCAGACGTAGGTGCCCTTCTCGTGCACAGAAAAGCCCAGCTCCTTGGCCGTCTCGTAGAATATCCTCCTCAGCTCGGGGCAGAAGGGGTCGGCCATCGAGACGTGGGCCACCTTAGGTCCGTTGTAGAAGGTGTAGTCGCGCTTTTTCGTAAAGTCGATGAACTGGTCGGTTATGACGATGTCGCCCGGCTTGTACTCCTCGCGGAGTGAGCCAACCGCTGTAACGCCGATGACGCGCTCGACGCCAAGCTCATGGAGCGCCCAGATGTTTGCCCTGTAGGGAACCTCGTGCGGCGGGAACTCGTGGTGTTTGCCGTGCCTCGGGATGAAGGCAACCTCAACGCCCTCTATCTCCCCGATTTCCACTGGAGCGGAGGGCCTGCCATAGGGGGTGTGAACCTTCACCGTCTCCTTCGGCTCGAAGACGCCGTAGACGCCGGAACCGCCGATGATACCGATCTTCACCATAGACATCACCCTGTAAAAATAGCGCCCGAGTTATTTAAGGGTTGCCTTTCCAGTGGAAATGGAACTCCCCTGCTTCCGAAAATTTAATAACCTTTTGGAACTAAACCTGGGTGGAGGTGAGAGCGTGGGAAACGAAAAGCCGGTGAACATAGTCCTGCCCGAGATTGAGAGGCCCATCCTGATAGAGGGCTACCCCGGAGTCGGCCTCGTCGGCCACATAGCGGCCAACTTCTTGGCCAAGGAGCTTGGAATGGAGATGATAGGCTACGTCGAAAGCCCATTCATCCCACCGATGGCGCTCATCCTCGAGGGGAAGCCGAACCCACCGCTGCGCTTCTATGGAAAGGGCAACATAATCGTCGCCGTTGCGGACATATACGTGGCCCCGACTCTCGTGAACGAGATAGTGAGGGAGCTAACCGCCTACCTGAAGGAGAGGAATGCAGAGAAGGTGATATCCCTCGGCGGCATCGGTATAGGCTTCTTCAAGGAGCAGATGGATGTATGGGGCGTCGGAGCGCGTGAGGAACTCAACAGGGAGCTCGAGGAGAAGGGCGTCAAGCTCCTCCAGTACGGCTCAATAATGGGCATGAGCGGCAGGCTTCTCCTTGAGGCAAGCAGGAGCAACCTGGATGCCTACGTCCTCTTAGGAGAGACCTTCGGCGACAGGCCGGACCCGAAGGCGGCCGCCAACGTCATCGAGGCCCTCAAGAAGCTCGTTCCGCTGGAGGTCTCAACGGAGCCGCTCCTGCAGGAGGCGCAGGCTATTGAGGAGCAGCTCCGGAGGATGCACGAGCAGATGGAGCAGGCGAGGAAGAAGGCCCAGCAGCAGTACGAGAGCATCTACCTGTGAGGTGAGAGCATGGAGGCGGTGGTCTTAGCCGGCATCTCGCGGCGCGTGCTGGACGAGCTGATGAGAAACCCCTACAGAACGGTAGAACTCAGGGGCGCAAGGAACGTTTTAGCGGTTGAAGAGGCCTTTAACCGGGCGATGAAGCTTTTCCTGACATACGATCCATTCAGCGACGTTGACGTTGGAACAGAAGGTCTGGTAACGGAACTTTTGGGTGTTGACGAGATAGAGACTCGGGTTCCGTGGGAGGAGAGCGACGAGAGGGAAGTAACCGTCTGCAGGGCGAGGCTGAAGCTGATCGGCCTCGGAAGGGTTGTCGAGGTTGAGAGGAAACACAACATTATAACCGTCCGCATCCGCGAGCTAATGCCCCACGAGATGGGGATGGGTTAAAGGAGCGTTGTCTGCCTGCCTTTGGATTTTTCAGAGCGCTTGGGTGGCTCAAGCTTACGGAACTCTAAGTTCTCGTCCTTAAGGAGCTTTTTCGCCCCCGAGGTGAGCGATGGCGCCACAAGAATGCCCCTAACGCCCTCCCCGTGCTCCTCCCTGAGGGCCTCGACGTAGCGCTTGAGCTGGCTTACCGCGTGAAGTTCAGCTCTCCGCCTCTTCAGCTCCAGGACGACGAGGTTTCCGCAGGAGTCCCTGCCCAGGATGTCGACTATGCCGTGTTTTATCGGCTTCTCTCGGAACAGGGGCCTGAAGCCCGGTTCTATGAGTTCGGGGTTTTCAAAGATCATCTCAGCCATCTCAGCCTCGCTCCCGGTTAGAGCAAGCTCCTCATAGTCCTCGGCATGAAAAACTGTTATCAAATAAACCTCCTCAAGTTCGACCTCAAGGGTTTCCCTTGGCTTCCTTCGAACGGAGACAAGGACTGGCCTCCCGCGGAGCTCCAGGCGGACCATGCTTCCCGGCGGCTGCCAGTTAACCGGCTCCCTCTTTCTGTTCTGATGGATAAGAAGGGAACCGTCTGGCTTAACTATTATGACCCTGTCTCCCGAACCGAGCTCGCTTTTGGCCCTGCCGTCGTAATGAACCCTGCAGCAGGCAAAAATCGTCAGCAAAGCCTCACTCGAAAGGGCATGATCCACGAGCCGCTTGAGCTGCTCCCGCGACGGGTTTTCCACGGCCTCAACCTTTGACATGAAACCGGATAAAAGGGGAAGGTTAAAAAGCTAACTCAGTCCTCGGCACCCTTCTCGGTTATCCTGAAGATGGCCTCCCCCTCGGGCAGGTGCGGGCTGTCAATTAAGCGAGCGACGCGCTTTCCGGCCTTGCCCTTCCTAAGGTAAATCCTGAGCGTGGCGCTATGAGCAAGGATGTGGCCGCCAACTGGCCTCGTCGGGTCGCCGAAGAACGCATCGGGCTTTGCCTGAACTTGGTTCGTGACGAAGACGGCTATGTCGTAGAGGTCCGCCAGGCGGTGCAGATCAGAGAGGTGCTTGGCCAGCTTCTGCTGCCTCTCCGCCAGAGTCCCTCTACCCACGTACTCGCTCCTGAAGTGGGCCATGAGGGAGTCAACGATGAGGAGCTTGACGGGCCTGTCCGTCTCGGCCTTCTCCTTGATTATCTCCTCCGCCCTCTCGATGAGGAGCATCTGGTGGTTGCTGTTGAAGGCCCTTGCAACGTAGATGTTCTTGAGGACCTCGTCCGGGTCGAGACCGCGGTTTTCGGCAATCTGCCTTATCCTCTCTGGTCTGAAGGTGTTCTCCGTGTCGATCCAGATGACCGAGCCGTTCAGACCGCCCTCCTCCTTAGGAAGCTGGGCCATGACGGCTAAGGTGTGGGCCAGCTGGGTCTTTCCCGAACCGAACTCACCGAAAACCTCGGTTATCGCCTGAGTCTCGACGCCCCCGCCGATGAGCTTGTCGAGGCTCTTGCTTCCAGTGGAGATCTTGCCGATGGCGCTCCTCTTTTTCATGTACTCGTCGGCGCGCATGAAGGTTCCGATGTTAGCTGCTTCTCTCGCGGCCTGAATTATCTTGAGAGCAGCGCCCTCGCTTATGCCCGCTATCTCCTTGAGTTCCATCGGGGAGGCCACTGCTATCGCCTCAATGCTGTCGTAGCCGGCCTCGCGGAGCTTCTCAGCGGTTGCCGGGCCAACGCCGGGCAGATCCTCGAGGGCCTTTACCTCTTTCTTTTTCTTGGCTGAGCTTGAGGAAGGCTCTTCAACGACTTCCAGTTCCTCAAATTCCTCGAGTTCCTTTATTTCATCCTCAGCCTTCTTCTTCCGCGGCATGAACATCACCCAACACCAATACCTTTCATAGGGGTAAAAAGTCGAAGGGTTATATACTTTTCTTCCGGAATTTGGGAAGGTGAGACAGCACATAAGAAGCCAAGAAAAACCCCAACTAAAAGACAAAACCAAAATCGAAGAAAGAACTCCCCATTATTTTCCAGTGGAAACCGCAGGCTTGACCACTATAAGCCTCGAGTTCTCGGGGATGGCCGTATCAAGAGGGGGGGCAAGAACAGGCCCGTCCAGGTAGTAGCCAATGAGGAAGCAGCCGCATTCGTCCTGAAGACGCTTCATTGCATCCAGGTAGTGCATACACAGAAACCGTCACCATCCAAAACGGCTATGTCGTAATGCCCCAGAGCCGTGGTGAGATCATCAACGACGTCCACGACCTCCGGCTCGAAGACGGAACTCGCGAGCAACCTTCCAGCAAAGCTCCTGCTCAATATAACTCTGCCGGCACCGGCCTGCTTGACTTGAGAAGCTCAACGCTCTCTGCCTTTAGGGCCTCAACGAGAACGCGTGCCTTTGACATCCTCTTAACCATCAAAGTCGCGAAGACGGACTTGGAGTCGTCCTCGAGGGCCAGAATAACGTGCGACGCCTCCCGGACGTGCGCCCTCTCAAGGGTTTCACCGTTCGTCGGGTCTCCTATGAGGATCTCCACTTCCTCTGGAAGCTCGGCTTTCTTGCGCTCGTCATCACTTGGAAAGACCACGACGATGGGCCTCATCTGAGCTTCACCCCGGGACATGGCGAGAAGAAGCTCGTTCACGCAGCTCTCGATGCTGCTGCCCTGTCCGATAACAACGTAGTGCCCGGAGTATTTAACGCGGTGCATTCCCATCATCCTCCTAATAGACGAAGAAATAAAGTATTCGGCAAGGACGGAAACGAGGGCGGTAAATGTGGAGATGCCTGCCACCGCAGCCACCATTGCGACGGCTCTTCCCGCGCCGGTCTGGGGGGTGACGTCACCGTAGCCAATGGTCGCCATCGTTATGACCGCCCAGTAAAAGGCAGTGTAGAAGTCAACGTTCTCAAAGTACATGAAGAGAACTGCAAAAAGAACGGCGAGCAGCAGGACTGCCGCCGCTATCTGAAGGAGACGGTTCTTCCCGGCCTTCAGCTTAACCCTAAGCAGTGCCCTCACGAGCGGCGTTGGGATCATGAAATCAGCTTCGAAGGGAGGTTTAAAAATCTATCACCACTGCTCAGGAAAGTCCGCTGATGATGCTTTTTTCCAGTGGAAATAAAGGTCTTTTTCGATGGACATCTGAAAGACCCCCCAGAGTTTCATTTCCACTGGAGCTGGGTTTCGGAAATGGATGGAGTTACGGTCCATGAAAAAAGAAAGGAGGGTTTATAAGCCATGACTCAAACGTCAATTGGATTATCTTAAAAACGCTGCCTGTTTTTACTGAGCAAAAGATCAAATTATTGGACTAAATTCGCAATTTTTTGAACATTGTTCGTAGTTAATTATAAATACAAAAATTTGAATAAAGAATGGGAGAGTTTCACTAAGAATCAAAACAAAACTTGGGAGTAGCCAAAACCCGGCTCCACAGGAAACAAAACTCCCTGGGGGTAATCGTTTGTTTTCTTTCTTCAGAATCGTAAACGTTTCTGCTTAACTTAAACGTACAGTAATACTCATCAACATCCACTTTTTGACAGACACAAATGTACATTTCACTCCCAGTGGAAATGATCGAATGTATCCTTCGGTGCCTTTACATAGATAAAGTTCAAATGATCATAACTGCACACTCCACCCCTTCGTTTCCTGTGGAGACCGAAGGTTTCGTTTGAAGTTCCTCGCCTTCGAGTCCCGCTTCCAGTGCAAACTTAATTAACCCCAACGCGTTAGTGTTTCAGGTGATCCCCCGTGGACGACGTTGAGTCAAAGGTTATAGAATGGCTGAAAAGCGGAACCGATTCTGCGAAAGATATAGTGGACCTCCCCTGGACGCTGAGAGAGCTTCGGCCCCGGACGTATCTCGCAGAACACCCCAGGATGCCCTTCTCCCTCATGGTGGTCTTTTCAGAGGATTTTGTCCACCTCCTCGTTCCCCTTGGCCTGGAAACACTCTCCATGTCGACCGAAGAGCGCCTTAAGGTTTACCACACTCTGCTGCGCCTCAACGACGGTGTGAACATGATGAAGTTTACCCTCTCTGGAATGAACGATGACGTTTATCTCCGCGTTGACCTCGACAAGAGCACCCTTGGCAAGGAGGAGTTCAACAACGCCCTTACAGCCCTTCTAATAGGGCTTATGTCTGCCGTTTCGGAGCTTGGACTTGAGGAGTCTTTTGCTCAGGAGGTCTTCGACCGCATCGTTGGCATGGTCGTTGAGAGGATGCAGAAGGGTGCCAGTAGGGAGGAGCTTATGAGGTTCCTCACCGTTAAAGTCGGAATGTCTGAGAAGGATGCGAGTGCGCTTCTCGGTCAGATTCTCCAGGCCATGAATTCTCAGGATAGTAGAGAGAACGTTGGGTACTTCTAAGCTTCGATTTTTTGTTTTTAAAGTTCTTAATTTAACCTTTTCCGGTTTTTGATAGAAACCTTTATTAAGGATCTTCCTCATTTATATTGAGGTGATCTATATGGTTGATATTAGAGAACAGGTGATTGAGTGGCTGAAGTCCGGCAGAGAGGATGCCGCCGACATAGTGAACCTTCCCTGGGAGGTTAAACAGGTTGAGGAGAACCTTTACATTGCTGAACATCCAAAGATGCCTTTCACCCTTATACTCCGATTTACCCCGGATTTCGTCATACTCGAGGCCCCAACTACCCTTGAGACTGCGGAGCTTCCAGAGGAAACTAAAGTTGCCCTCTATGACACGCTGCTTGAGCTCAACAACGCCGTTTATATGATGAAGTTCACCCTTATTGAGCCCAACAAGACCGTTGCCATACGTGCCGATCTTTCGCTTAGTGCTCTTGGTAAGGATGAGTTTAACGATGCACTGACCGCGATGACAGTTGGTCTTTTGGCTGGGGTCATGGCCATTGGGGTCGAGGAGGAGTTCATGAAAAACGTCTTGGCGAGAATAATCGAGACCCTCCGAGAGAAGATACGCAAGGGTTACACCTATGAGCAACTCATGGAATTTCTCACGGAACGGGTTGGAATAAGTGCGGCGGACGCCAAGCAAGTCCTCGATGAAGTTCTTAAGTCCATGAGTGATGAGTTTGAGCGTTCATGACTTTTCATCCCCTTGCTTGATTCTCTTTTTACACCCTCTTGTTCAACAAGGCATATAAACCTCCCGCCGTACCAGTCCAATGCTTTCCAGTGCATCCGGTGCGTCGTGTGGAACCGGAGATTAAATATTCAAAATTTCGCCCCAATATAACAC
>WAMH01000046.1 GCA_015522395.1 Thermococcus sp.
ATCATAATCGCCGAGGGAAGCGGGGCAACGATTCCACCGGTTTTGGCGGACGGCTACATCACAGTTCTGAGCGCACTCCAGGGGGAGGAAAGCGTTGGGGGCTTTTTCGGACCCTTCAGAATTGGGTTAGCCGACATAGTGGTAATCACGATGGCCGACTTAAACCCCGAACAGGCAGAAGTTTTCAGGGACTTAGCTGAAAGAATCAACCCGAAGGCTGACGTGCACCTTGTTGCCTTTAAACCCCGTCCCCTTGGGGAAGTTTCGGGGAAGAGGGTTGCCCTCTTTATGACTTCCAACCGGGCGCTTGACGGTGCTAGGGAGAAAGTTGAGGGTCTGGGAGCAGAGGTGGTATTTACCAGCGGAAACCTCGCCAATAGGATGGTTCTTTCAAAGGAACTCGCGGAGCTCGATGGAGTTTCATTGGATGCAGTCCTCGTTGAGCTCAAGGCGGCGGCCGTTGATACCGTGACGCGGTGGGCCCTCGAAAGGGGGTTGGAGGTAATATACCTCGCCAACGAGCCCGTAAACGTTGATGGAAAGAGCCTGAGGGATGCCGTTTTGAGCCTAGCGGAAAGGGTGATGGGCAAATGATAATAGTCACCGACCCCGAGCGGAGGATTCAGTTGCCCTTCTCAAGGGGAATACTCACGCGCTCGATTACACTGGCCGGAGTTGACGTTGGCATAGCCTACATAATAGCTAGCGAGGTCCAGAGGGAGCTCGTAGTGAGAAAGAAACGAGTCGTGAGCACGGAAGAGATAAGGGAGCTCACATACCGGAAGCTCCTAGAGCACGGGCTCAAAAAGGAGGCAGAGCGCTACCTCTTCTGGCGCGAGTTCAGGAGGAAGAAAATACCCCTAGTCGTGCTCCTTGGAGGAGTTACCGGCGTTGGGAAGTCCACGATAGCGACGGAACTGGCTTTCAGGCTCTCCATAAGAACTATAATCGGAACTGACACTGTCAGGGAGGTGATGAGGAAGATAATAGCGAGAGAGCTCCTCCCGGATTTGCACGCGTCGTCCTTTCTAGCGTGGCGCGAGCTGAAGGCCAACAGCCTCATCGAGGGTTTTGAGAGCCAGGTAAGACACGTCTCGGTGGGTGTCAAGGCCGTTCTCGACAGGGTTCAGCGCGCGAGGGCATGAACGCGATAATCGAGGGAATCCACCTCGTCCCGGGCTTCGTTGAGACGGGCCAGAACGCATTCATGTATATCCTGACCGTAAGCGACAGAAAAGCCCTCGAGGCCCACTTCTACGAGCGCTCTCGCTACAGTAAGAGGCCGGCCGATTACTACATAGAGCACATCGACGAAATCCTCTGGCTTCAGGATTATATAATCAGAAAAGCCAAAGAACAAGGGGTCAAAGTAATAGAGAACATCGAGCTCGAAAGGACTGTAAACGAGATAATGGAGGACCTCATGAAGCGCCTGCGCGAGGGCCTTTGAACTTCCAGACGCCGAGAAGTCTTCTGCTCCCCCACGTTGCCTGAACCTCGAAGGCTATGATCATGCAGGGGTAGATGTCTATCACGTTGAAGCTGTTGCCGAAGGAGTTCCTGTGGAGCTCCCAGCTGACGGAACCGGCGTTTATAATAACGGTGTTCTCGACCTTAACGGCAAAGGCGTTACCCCCATGACCCGTTAAGACGAGCTCGGTTCCCCTCTCGGTCAGGAGCTTGAGCACGTCTCCAGCGTCCTCAAGAAAACCACGCTCCCTGCTCCTTGGAATCGGGACGACGTTGTGGTGCATGAAGACCACCCTGAACTTCTCGGACTCGTCGAGCTGTTTCGCGAGCTTCCTCTGGCCGAACCTTCCAACCACGCCTATCTCGGTTTCGTACTGTGGCGTCGAGACCGGAATGAATGTGAAGCCGTCGAGGGACATCTCTTCCGGCTCGCCGAAGTACTCCGGGAAGAGCTCGTAGCCAAGGTAGGTCATGTCGCTGTGGCCCGGAACCACGAGCTTGGGAACCTCAATCCTCTCCCAGAAGGTCAAGGCGCGCTCGAAGTTCCTCTCAATTCCCATGTCAACGACGTCTCCGTTGTGGATTACAATATCTGGTCTCAGCTTCTCTTTTATCAGGTTTACCACGTTTTCAAGGACTTTTTTCCTGAAGTAAACCCTATCCGAGAC
>WAMH01000047.1 GCA_015522395.1 Thermococcus sp.
AAGTTCGTAAAGTACGACGAGGAAGGCAAGCCCTACTTCGACTGGGACGAGTACGCATATGTCATCCAGAAGGTGGCGAAGTACCTTGACAACGCCATCGACGTCAACAAGTTCCCTCTCCCTGAGATAGACCTCAACACGAAGCTGAGCAGGAGAATAGGCGTCGGGATGATGGGTCTAGCCGATGCGCTCTTCAAGCTCGGCATTCCTTACAACAGCGAGGAAGGCTTCGCCTTCATGAGGAAGGCGACCGAGTACCTCACGTTCTACGCCTACAAACAGAGTGTTGAGACCGCCAAGAAGAGGGGAAGCTTCCCGCTCTACGAGAAGACCAAGTACAGGGACGGCGAGCTGCCGGTCGAGGGCTTCTACCACAGGGAGATATGGAACCTGCCCTGGGACGAGCTGGCAGAGGACATCAAACGCTATGGTGTCAGGAACGGAATGGTCACTACCTGCCCGCCGACGGGAAGCGTTTCGATGATATCCGACACCTCCAGCGGGATCGAGCCGATATTCGCGCTCGTCTACAAGAAGAGCGTAACCGTTGGAGAGTTCTACTACGTCGATCCGGTCTTTGAATCGGAACTGAAGAGGCTTGGCCTCTACAGCGACGAACTCCTCAGGAAGATAAGCGATAACTACGGCTCGATACAGGGCCTCGAGGGGATACCCGAGGAGTTGCAGAGGGTTTTCGTCACCTCGATGGACGTTCACTGGCTCGACCACATCCTGGCTCAGGCGAACATCCAGCTCTGGCTAACCGACTCGGCAAGCAAGACGATAAACATGCCGAACGACGCAACGGTCGAGGACGTTAAAGCGGCCTACCTCTTAGCGTACAAGCTCGGTTGTAAGGGAGTCACCGTTTACCGCGACGGTTCTCTAAGCGTCCAGGTCTACAGCGTCGAGGGCGAGAAGAGGCAGCGTGTCAAGGCGAAGCCAAGCAAATACGCGGTGGAGAAACTGAAGGCAGTTGTGGAGGCCGAACCCTGGCTTGCACGCTTCATCAACGTCGAGGCCATACTCAACGGCACCAACGGGAAGAAGAACGCCGAGAAACCGGGGCTGACGTTCTCGATCTCCGGCGTTTCCGCTCCAAAACCCCCCCACGAGCACCCGCACCACGCAGAAAAGCCAGAAATCCCGGAAGAGAAGATTAAGGAACTCCTCGGCGTCGTTTACTGCCCGGTCTGCTATGAGAAAGACGGCGTTCTGGTGGAGCTCCGGATGGAAAGCGGTTGCGCCACCTGCCCGCGCTGCGGCTGGAGCAAGTGCGTTATCAGCTGAGCCCCCTGCTCTTTTCTTTTCCTTTGATCGACATTTCCCTGTCAAAGTATCCTTTTTAAGGGCCACGTTTTAACTTTTGCCAATTACAGGAAAACCTTAAGTGGATCTGCTCCCAACTCGGGATATTCGGAGGTGTCGAAATGGACAAGGTTTACCTTACCTGGTGGCAGATTGACAGGGCGGTTTTTGCGCTGGCCGATGAGCTCAGAAGGCACTTCATACCCGATGTAATCGTTGGGATAGCTAGGGGAGGGCTTATACCCGCGGTTCGATTGAGCCACGTCCTCAGAGACGCCGAGCTAAAGGTCATCGATGTCAAGTTCTACAAGGACATAAACGAGAGAATGGAGAAGCCGACCATAACGATTCCTCTCCACGGCTCCTTAGAGGGGAAAAAAGTCCTGGTAGTGGACGACGTCAGCGACACCGGGAAAACCCTCGAGGTCGTCATCGACGAAGTCAAGAAGGCAGGGGCAAAAGAGGTTAAGGTCGCATGCCTCAGCATGAAGCCCTGGACGAAGGTCGTGCCGGATTTCTACGTCTTCAGAACAGACAAGTGGGTCGTCTTCCCCTGGGAGGAGTTCCCGGTTGTGGTGAGGGAGTGAGTTTTTGCTTTTTAACTTCCACGCCCTCCAATTGCATGACCGTGCAACTCTTTTACTTGAGCTTCTTTTGGATTGTTCTAAGAGGAAAACTATGGTAGAATAAATTTATATCCAAAAAAAGGAAGAATTTTTACTTAAAGTAAAAGGAAAAATTTATAAGGATAAGTTGGTCATAAAATAATGCAAAAACCTCAAAGAGGTGAACCTCGTGAAGTGGAAGCCG
>WAMH01000048.1 GCA_015522395.1 Thermococcus sp.
GGTAAGGCCTACGTCTGTACCTGCCCGCCCGAGAAGTTCCGCGAGCTTCGCGACAAGGGAATAGCCTGCCCGCACAGGGATGAGCCGGTGGAGGTTCAGCTCGAGCGCTGGAGGAAGATGCTAAACGGGGAGTACAAAGAGGGTGAAGCGGTGGTCAGGATAAAGACCGACCTCAAGCACCCGAACCCAGCGGTGAGAGACTGGCCTGCCCTGAGGATAATCGACAACCCGAACCACCCGCGCGTTGGGAACAAGTACCGCGTCTGGCCGCTCTACAACTTTGCCTCGGCCATAGACGACCACGAGTTAGGAGTTACCCACATCTTCCGCGGACAGGAGCACGCGGAGAACGAGACGAGGCAGAGATACGTCTACGACTACTTCGGCTGGGAATATCCAGTAACGGTACACCACGGCAGGCTGAGCATTGAAGGTGTTATCCTCAGCAAGTCAAAGACGAGGAAGGGCATTGAGGAGGGCAAGTACCTCGGCTGGGATGACCCGAGGCTGGGAACCATCCGCGCCCTCAGGAGAAGGGGCATAAGGCCCGAGGCGATAAGGGAGCTTATAATCGAAGTTGGCCTCAAGAGGAGCGACACGACGGTGAGCTGGGACAACCTCGCTGCGATAAACAGGCGCATAGTCGAGCCAATGGCCAACCGCTACTTCTTCGTCGCCGACCCGGTTCCTATGTACATCGAAGGAGCCAAAGAGTTCACCGCCGAGATACCGCTCCACCCGGACCACCCGGAGAGGGGCGTTAGAAAGCTTAAGTTCGAGCCGGACAAACCGGTGTACGTCTCCAGGGACGACATGGAGCTGTTCAAGCCCGGGAACTTCGTCCGCCTGAAGGACCTCTTCAACGTCGAAATCCTCGAGGTCAACGAGGACAGTATCAAGGCCAGATTCCACAGCGTTGACTACGAGATAGCCAGGGAGAACCGCTGGAGGATGGTGCACTGGGTTACCGAAGGAAAGCCCTGCGAGGTTCTCGTTCCGGAGGGGGATGAACTGCTCGTGAGGAACGGCCTGCTTGAGGCCGATGCCGACGTCAAAGTCGACGACATCGTCCAGTTCGAGCGCTTCGGCTTCGTCAGAATCGACGAGGTAGGAGAAAATGTCGTGGCGATATTCGCCCACCGCTGATTTTCCTCTTTTTTTCGCCCTTAAAAAGAAGAAAATGCAAGGTTCAAGTTGCCTCACGCGACACGAACCTATCCCCAAAAAGACCAAAGAGTATTATTATGGCCGCCAGTAGCCCGGAGGCAATATATACTCCCCCCGCTCTGAAGACATTGTAGAACGCGTATAAACCTCCTATCAGGAACACTGCAATCGCTATTCCCGCAACCGTAAGGACCAGAGAGGACGGCTTTTCCTTGGATGCAATGACGGGGTAGAGCTCAAAGATGGCGGTGAAGAAAGTAGCAACGACAACGGCCTTTAACGTTGCCTCGGCTATACTCGGTGGCGAATCAAAGATTCCAATGAGAAAAGCACTCCCCAGAAGGTATGTAGCAGCCTTGACCCTTCCCACACCGGTGAGTGACTCGATGATCTGGAGGCCCACCTCTGAAGTCGGCAACAGGCTGGTCACACCGGCAAAGAATACAGAGAGCGCTATTAAGGCCAGCAGTACCGGGTAGTGCGCCAGTATCGTCGGAAGGTCGCCCATCAGCTTTATTGCTGCCTCATCACCACCGTAAACGTACTCTATAAGCCTGGCGGGGGTGGCAGGGGCTATGGAGTAAACTATGGTGATGGTGGACATTATACCTATGAGCAACTGGATGAATATCCCGGTTCCCACGATGACCTTGGCGTTAAAGCGCTCGTTGATAAAGCTTCCAAGCATGAGGTAGAATCCAAACCCAAGTCCCACACCGTAAACCGCCTTCTCGGCGGCGGCCTTTATCATGGCGAGACTAACGGGGTGAGTGGTGGTTATCATGTGCTTTGCCATTCCGAGGAAAGCGGCGTTGTTGGGTATCTGAACCTTGAAGGCCACCATAGTTACGAAGACAGCTATGACGAAGAATATAGAACCGCCGGCCATTATCGCAAAGGTCTTCTCCTTTGCCCGGGTCAGGACGAGGAACGCTATTCCAAGCATAAGAGCCTTGGCAATCAATCTTCCAGCCGTCCCCGTTCCGACTATCGGCGCGATGAGGGCCAGCATTGTGTTGGCAGCATAGTAAGACAGGAAGAGCGTTACAACGACGAGTATTGCCAAGATCATCGCAGGTTTCTGGGCTACCTTTTTGTAAAGTTCCACGAAGTAATAACCGGACTTCATGACCTTCTCCGTTTCGAGTATTGCCACGTACGTCAGTACCACCAAGAATATCAAGTATATCCCAAGCCCGGTCATCCCGTACTGAAGCCAGAACTGCGGGAACAGCCCGATGCTCCCGATGCCCGTGGCAAAACCCGCCACGAGGAACATCAGGTAAAGTGTCCACTTCTTCACCTGATCCATTTACGCACCCCCTCCAATTTAATTGCCGGGTAAACTGGATAAAACAACCTAAAAATGTTCCGCTTGCAAAGTTTCTAAATGTTTCAATAAAATATAGGAAAATGAAAAAATATCAAAAACTCAGTCAGGACCCCACCACTTGACGAGATGAGCAGGAATCTGTAGGGCAATGTCTCATGGTGTGGATAAACCCTGAGCGCGTAGTGTCAGCAGACCTCGTAAGGTGCACCTATATCAACCGCCCAATTGGAAAAACGGATGTCTTTATGGCCAGGAGCGTCGCGGCCAAGTTTAGAAGGTCCCCCAATAATCTTAAAAAGTCTGCCTCTTGTCGGATGACGAAAGTGGAGAAAACAGAAGGAAATCAGGCCCCCTCAAGGGCGAAGGGGCTGATGTAATCGCCGTACTTCTCCCTGGCCTCAAGCAGGCGCTTTCTTTCCTCTTCAAGAACCTTAAAGAGTTCCTCCGGCACGTCCTCGAGCTTTCCGTATATCTCCTCGATGCGGTCAATCTTGGCGAGAAGCTCCGGAACCCGTATCGTGAACTGCTTCTCGTAGGCCTCTTTCGTGTACTCCTTGTTCAGAACATCCTTAAAGAGCCTCCTCAGATCCGCGTACTTCGGTATGTAACCGATGGGGGTCTCTATGGCCTCGACGTCGCCGTGCACGCGAAGCTCCATCCACTTGAGCCAGACGCCCTTGTCGAGCTTGTGGTTGAGCCAGTTGCCGTTCTCATCGCGGAGGAAGTAGTTGACGGCGAATATCTTGGGAGTTTTTCTAACCTTCTTCTCGAAGTCGAGGTAGTTCCTTATGTAGTCGCCGAGGTGGACGCTCATGAAGTCGAGTATCGCCATCGGGTTGAATGCCCTAACGCCTTCCTTGCCGAGAGTTGCTGCTGTCGTTTCGCTCTCGAGCGAGGCACCCATCGTTATGACCCCGTGCTTCCAGTCGAAGGCCTCTCTAACCGGCGGCCAGGTGTCTGCATCCCTGCCGCCGAATATCATGCCGCCGACCTCAACGCCGCACGGGTTCTCGAGAGCCTCAAGGTCTGCATTCGGGAAGTGCTCGAGCGAGACGGTGAAGCGCGCGTTCTTGTGGCTGGGCGGTATCTCGTTGCCCTCCTTGTCCTTCTTGCCTTTCCACCACTTTCCGCTGTGGTTCTCTCCCTCGTCCGGGATCTCAACGCCCATGTCGTTCCAGTATGGCTTTCCGTCCTTGACGAGGACGTTCGAGAAGATTATCTCGACCGGGGAGTGGAGAATGCTCCATATTATTGGG
>WAMH01000049.1 GCA_015522395.1 Thermococcus sp.
ATGCTCAGCTTTGGGATACAGCCTCTTTCATTCATTTTCATTGTTTACGTTGTCAGCGGGGGAAGGTTTCTCTCCTCGGCCATAGCCGGCGCGATGGTAAGCTTCATCGTCGGAGCCGGAATAGCAGACCTCTCAATAGAACTCGTTGGCATGAAAGTTCGCTCGAAGTTCTATGACATTTTCGCATCCCTCCCCGGGAGCGGAATTGAGAAGACCCTCGGTGTTTCTATCGGCATGAGCCTACCAGCACTTCCTTACGTCATTGTACTGGCGTTTTTCCTCACCGTGAGCGATGGGGTTGAGAGTTTACCGCTAATTCTCTTCGCAGTAACGACCCTCTGGCTCTGGAGCGTCTCCTTGGGGACGTTTCTTGGAGTGAGGATAAAGGAGCCCCCTAACGGTTATGAGGCTCTCAACGATTTTAACGACGCTCCTGACGGTCTTTCCGCCAGTGTATTACCCCCCCAGCGTGGTTCCAGAACCACTGAGAAAACCCCTACTCCTTATCCCCACAGTGAGCGCTTCAACCGTTATGAGCAGAGAACCACCGAAGCTTGCCTTTATTTCCCTGGCTTTTTGGTCCGTAATCGGAGTGTTCATGCTCCTTAAATTTGAACTTAGGGAGAGGTGAGAAGCCCAACGGCTATACAACAGTTCTCAATGTTCTCAATATCGTTGAGTTTCCAAGGGGCCTTGAGCTTGGCTTAACCGTGATAACCCCCGACTCTGGAAGATTACCTGCTAGCAATCAAGATTTCGCAGGTGATGGTGAGGAGGGAACCCCAGTTCAGGCGGTTGATGCAGTGGTTGCCGCGGTAGCTCTCAACAGGAGTTTAAAGTTAGTGACAAAGGACAGATACTTTGGAGTGGATAAAGGAAGAGTTTGGGGGACTGAAACTCCTCGAACAATGATTTCCCTTGGTTAAGCTCCCAATTTTTTTGTTCGTCTCCCGATCTCATTTACCCACTTCTCCTTTTCAGCGTAAAACTTCTTAACGCATCTTCTCTGAGCCAGATAGAGAAGCCCTAGGAAAAATACTAGAGCTATTAGCACCCCTGTGTCTGGTTTGAACAAGTAGCCAACGGCGAGGGCAAGGAGAACGTTAAGAACAAAGATGCCCTCAACTCTAAGGGCTTTTATTATCCAATCGCTCAGAAAAGAAACAACAAACACCGCGATCGCCATCAGCCAAATCCACGTATCCACACTGACTGCCTTTTGATGATACATTGTTAAAACCCACGGGAACCATACTAGGCCAGAGCAGAAGGTCAACTTCAGCCGTTTCAGCTCGTGTAGTGACTTTTTGTGGGCAACATACCCGATAGAGTAGGAGTGCACGCCCGACAGATGGAAAAGTACCATCGCCAGAATAGCGCTTATCTCCCAGCCAACGGCCATATCCCCTGTAAAGTGCTCCCCGGAGCCGAGGAAATAGAAGAGAAGACCTGAGATAATGTCGTAGCTCATTACGACAAAGAAGACAGCAATTGAAACTGCGGAGGCTATGACAAACAACTTTAACTCAATTCCCCTCCTTCCGAGGACGTATAAAGCCACTACAATGCCACCGACAATAACGAGGAAAACCATCGCAAGGAGGGAAACGTTTTCCAGGTACCCTCTGATTATAGCCCCCAGGCGAGGCCTTCCGTCGATGAAAATTTTCATCGTTATGTTCCCGCTACCACCGTTTTCTTGGAGTAGGGTGAAGGTAAAGACGTTCTCTTTTCCAAGGAACATCCAGTCAAGACCCGGTGAAAACGGCCCCTCGTAATCGTCAGTTATCCTTGAAAGCGCGTACCAGAGTGGAAGCTTTATCCTCGCAGGTGGTTTGAACCAGAGTGGCTTTTCACCCCACCACGCCATTCGCTCTCTGCCGTTGTATTCCACATAGAGTAGCGCCTCTCCCGGCTTCAGCTCAACGCCGTTGACTGAACCGACGTAAACAGCGAGCTTCCCATTTTGGCTCGCGTTCAGGGTGCAAACTACATACCTCACCGTTGCGTTAATCATGTGGGGACAGTCTACAGTTGTAGAGCTGGCGGTAGGGGCCAATAAAAGGAGAATGAAAAAGACGGGCAGGAGTCTCCTCATTCATCTCCCTCCAGCTTTCTCCGCTTTATCACGTCATCGAACCTTTCTAAAAGTTCCTTAACCTCCAGGCTTCTCTGGAACACGGATAACTCCTCAATACTCGGAGCGCTCTCGATTTTAGAAACAACGAGGTAAGGATGCAGAAAAGCCATTGCCAGGAAAATCACACCGAAGGCAACGTCGGGGTTGAGGAGAAGGACCAGGGCAAACGCCGCGACCAGCGACGCCGGGAGGGCGAGTTTTCTCATCAATACGTTGATTCTTGACTCCCTGTTGAGGAGGAAGAGGAGGAAAAAGGAGAGCACCCCAAATGGCACCAGCTTGAAATTCAGCGGCCAGCCTTCAAGCGGCACGACTGCCAGCGGCACCCACTCCAGACCGGTTAATGGGGCCTCTCTGATGATGTAGGGATGTCCACTTCTCCAGGCGTCCCACACGAACAGGAGCCACTCAAGCGTTAGAAAGGCGAGCACCACTGTCAGGATGTAAAGCCCAACATCGCTCACAATACGCAAGGGCGTGGCCAGGAGATAAAACAAAATGGGGACCACAAACAGCCCTACCCCTCGGAAGAGAAAGGCCCCTGTCACTGCGAACCCGGCCCTGGATGGCTGAGGGGGTTTTGGTCTATCCTCTCCGGAAGTTTCTGACGACTCCTTCTCGGTTTCTGATTCCATAGACTTTGAGGCGAACCGGAACAGGATAAAAACACCGGTCACGAGTATCAATGCGAGGAAGGCCCCGGACAAAACCCCGTTTTCCCAGGGATACGGAACCCTCCCGGAGATGTAAACGGTGACATTCTTCTCCTCAACCGTTCCGTTTTCGCCGAGTATTTCAAACGTCAGAACGTTCTCCTTGTTGTAAAGAACCCAGTAGTGATTCGAACCGAGCCATGCCCCCCCGGCAAACTCCCTCATTGCGCTTTTGAGATCCACGGTGAAGTTGAAAGGTGCTACAAGGTAGGCGCCTCCAGGGTTTACCCTTACGGTTTGATTCCGCCCAAAGGTATGTCCTGTCGCCTCGATGTTGGAAGAATCCATCCCAACGCCATTTAGGGACGTCAAGTAGAGCCTAAAGCTCTCGTTTCCCGTTCCGGTAAGGGTGCACTTCAACTTGAGACCTGGGGCGGTCACGTGATTACCGCAGGTGATCGTCGCCCCAGCAACGGCAGGGACAAGCAGGAGCATTATCAGGATTGCCGCAACCGCCGTTCTCATTTAAACTCCCAAATAGTCGAAATCTAAAACTTTTTAAAGTTATCTCCAGCATACGGCACCATGAGAAAGACAACGGCAGCTAGAATCATACTCATACTTCTCTTGCTCAGTTTGAGGAGTGTTAGCGCGAGCGATATGGGAAGGCACGACAATATTACCGTTGCATGTACCCAGGTAAAGCTCGTGGGCACCTGGGATGAGTTCGCAGGGTTCCACATTAAGATTGAGGACAACTGTAGTGCCTTTCTCGTGAATCCTTTCAACGTGAGCGTGAGGTACAACCATACCGAGTGGTTTGATTTGAACGTTTACCCCGATGATAACTCCAATGTTGATGTGGGTTATCCAAGGTTTGACTTCCCGGGAGTATGGATCAAGCCCGGAGAGACCCTGAAAGGCAACGCCTCAATCCAAGGCAAGGTTTTTGGGATTAACGGCCTGTTTGAGGTGCTCCGTGCCGGCAATATCACCCTGACAAGTGTAGGAACCGTGTCCATGATAACCAAGAGGGGAAACGACACCTCACCCGTTTTTATGGATTTTAAGCTTAGGCTGAGTCCCAAGGTTGCAGTGGACTGGAAAACCGTCGCCCCGGTGGCATCTGTTATCCTCTTTCCATTTATCTGGTTCGCCCTCGGAATTTTGCTCTCACTTCTAAACAGAAAGAGGGAAGATAGAGTCTGGGGATGGGGGCTTTTCACAGCTTATAGTGCGATATGGGCAGTTCTGGGGCAGATGGTAACAGCTCCGAGTCCAGGAACCCAGCTCCTCGCCACTGCTTCTCTGGAATCACTTATCCTGGTACTGTGGGTTTCAATAACAAACAGAACTACACCTGAAAAACCGGGAAACGTCACGCGGTTCATCGGAAATACAGTTCTGTTCTTCTCAGGATTGTCTATTTTGATGGCGTTCGCTGGGGGCTATCTCGAAGGAAGCTCGGAGGTGACGGGAGGAATACTATTCCTGGTCGTTATCTTTGGGGTGCTATCATACTACATCACCGATAAATCAATAGGAGAGGAAGAGGATAAAGGGAAGATTCCAAGAATATACACCCTTCCACTGGGCATTGCAATGTTCTTTTTTGCTTATCCCGTGGCAGTCGTTTTCTGGATAATCGGGTGGAGCGCTGGCTTAGAGGCACTTCTTGCCATTACGGCATTGTTCTTTACAACCGGTCTGTGGCTCGTGGGAAAAGCAGAAAACGGTGAGAAAAGAGAGGGTCAGAGCGTATAGTCCAGAACCTTCTCCGCTTCCTCGATGTGCTCGGGATAGACGTTCTTGATCTCGGGATGGAGGGCCTTGATGACCCTTCCTATGAGGACGAAGAGCGTTCCCGCTATAATCGGAAGCTCGTTTATCACATCTTCCTCAAGTGGAATGTCACCCGGTATCTTCTTGAGGACGTACTTCCTGATGGGCTCCATCTGGACCTTCTCGTCCTCGATGACGGCCCTGAAGAGGTTGAGGCTGTTCTTGAAGCCCTTAGTAATCGGGATGTGGCGCATCTTTATCGTGCTTGAGCGCTCGGCCTTCGCGTTTTCGTAGGCAACCTCAAAGAGGTCCGCCAGCTTCTTCTCGACTATATCCATCATCTCTTCTGCGCGCGGCTTGATGACCGCAAGTTCGCACGTTCTCTCTAGAATCTTCTGGAGCTGTGGGTATGGTATTATCATCTCTGCCATGTTCATCACCTCCGTTTAGGTTTTTCTAAACCCCCACAGGTTTTAGTTACTATAGGTATTTAAATATTTCGGTGGGAGGATTTTTAAAGCCCCCCAATTAACCCGGGTCCATGAAGTCCATCATCCTTGCGTTTCAGGAGAAGAGGTGGGAGAACTACACGATTCCCGTAAACGGCGAACCGGTGGTAAAGCTCACCGAAAAAAGACTGCTGATGAGCAAGAGGATAGACGAGGTCCTAACCGTCGTGAGAAAGGATAGAGTGAAGATCTACTCACTTCACGTCATAAAACCCATTCCGGTGAGCGCGAAGAATAAAATGGAGGCCCTTCTGAAGGCTCTGCCCGATGAGCCTTTTTTCCTGGTTGAGGGCAACATGCCCCTCGTAATGCCCTTCCTGGTGAACTACCTCGTCGGGCTGTTCTACGAAAGCGAGCCGGAGGCTTTAATACCCGTCTGGAAGGATGGGAAAGCTGAAGTTACGCACGCGGTCTGCGGGCCTGATGCGCTCAGGAGAGCGATAGAGGCCGCTTTGGCCGAGGGGTATAGGGGTCTGAACAAAATAACTGAATTCCTCGACTACGAACCGGTGTCAATAGAGGAGCTGGCGAGAAGGAATCCAAAGGTTACGCTCAGCTTCTTCAAGGTTAGAAACTCCTTCGACGTCCGCTTTGTAGAGGAAACGCTGAAGAAGATTGAGGGGGATCCTAAAACCCGCCCATCCTCCTAACGGGACGCGCTATTCCCACCGCCAGCGCGCCCTTCAGGAGGTCGAGCGGCAGGAACGGCAGGACGCCAACTTCAAGGGCCTTTCCGAAGTTTCCGCCAAGGTAAAAGCCCAGCCTGAGCCATCCGAGGATGTAGATGACGGCAAGCCCGAGGAGGACACCTACTGTCATTCCCCCAACACTTTCACCGCCCTTCTCGGTAGCGTACCCCGCGAGCAGGGCCGCTATCGGAAACGCGAGCAGGTAGCCACCTGTGGGGCCGTAGATGTGTGCGAAGCCGCCTGAGAACTCCGCGAAGACGGGGAAGCCCAATGCGCCAACGAGAACGTAGGTGAGCTGGCTCAGGAAGCCCAGCCTTGCCCCTAAGAGAAGCCCGCTCAGGAGGACGAAGAAGACCTGGAACGTGAAGGGAACCGGGCCGATTGGAACGCTTATCTGTGCCCCCACCGCCGTCAATGACGCGAAGAGTGCCGCGAAGGTTATCTCCCTCGGATTCATCCCATCACCTTGCAAAGCTTTTAAAGTGCCAGCTTGAACTCCCCACGATGATCCGGGTTAAAAACATTCACTTCACCTACAATGATCGCGAGGTTCTCAGAGGGATAGACTTCAGGATGGGGAACGAGATAGTGGCCTTAGTCGGTCAGAACGGGAGCGGCAAGACCACCTTCGCCAAGCACCTCAACGGCCTGCTCAAGCCGACCTCCGGCAGCGTTGAGGTTGATGGACTCGACACAAGGGAGCACACGGTTGCAGAGCTCAGCAGGCTCGTCGGCTACGTCTTCCAGAACCCGGAGCACATGTTCTTTGAGGAGAACGTTTTCAGGGAGGTTGCCTTCGGGCCTAAGAACCTCGGCCTGAGCGAGGACGAGATCGAGGCACGCGTGAGGTGGGCGCTAAAAGCAGTAAACCTCGAGGGTTACGAGGAGAGAACTCCCTACTCTCTCAGCGGGGGCGAAAAGCAAAGACTTGCAATAGCCTGCGTTCTGGCCATGAAACCCCGTTACATCATCCTCGACGAGCCGACTACCGGCCTCGACGCGAGGAACTCTGAGAGTGTAATCGAGACGATAGGGAGACTCCACTCGGAAGGACATGGAATCCTTCTCATCACCCACGACATGGAACTCGTCCTCAGGATGGCCGAGAGGGTGATGCTTCTAAAGGAGGGAAGGAAGGTTTTCGACGGCCCCGTTGAAGAGTTCTTTTCCCTGGAGCTCGGTGCATACGGACTCGACAGGCCGGAACTGCTGGAGGCCAGCGAGCGGCTCGGTGCTGGCTTCGTGAGGAGCGTTGGAGAGCTGATGAAGAAGCTGGGCGGTGAGGGCGTTGATGGTGCAGTTCTACCGTGAGAGGGATTCCCTTCTCCACCGCCTTGATCCGAGGGTGAAGATAATCGGAACGACACTCGGGATAGCGGCGATAATGCTCTACAACGACCCGGTGGTTTTAATCCCCCTCTTCTTTGTCTTCCTCCTTATAGGCGCGTTCCTGGGAAAAATCTCCATCAGGGAGCAGATGACGCTCCTTAAGCCCCTCCTGCCGATCGTCATAATAACAATCGCAGTCTGGCCTCTGATATACAAGCCGAGGCTCATGGGCGTTCTGTTTGGAGTATCCTTCTCGATGAGGCTTCTCACCTTCGCCCTGCTCACGTTCCTCCTCTTGGCCACAACGAGCCAGGCCGACCTCATCCTCGGCTTCGTGAAGCTCGGTATGCCCCACGAGTACGGTTTGACGATATCAATCTCCCTCCGCTACATCCCGACCCTCTACAGGCTCGCGGGGACGATAATGGACGCCCAGAAGAGCCGCGGCTGGGAGGTTGAGAAGGGCAACTTCATAACGCGGGCGAGGAAAATGACGGCCGTGTTAATCCCCCTCCTCGTCTCTTCCCTTAAAACCGCCCATGAGCTGAGCATAGCCCTTGAAAGCAGAAGCTTTGGGGCCTCACCGAGGAGAACCTTCATCAGGGAGATAAGGATGACCAAAGGGGACTACGTTGCGCTGGCACTCACTATTGGGCTCTTCCTGCTTGCCCTCTACGCGCGCTACGGTCTTGGATTGGGCCACATAAGTATCTATCCGCGGTGAAGAAACGGCCTGGCCAGGGAGTCAATGGGAACCGAGTGGTCACCGACGCTGGCAACGTATTCCGCTGGAGCGCGGAGAACCGTGATGTTCATGCGGTAGTGGCCGCGATAGGAGCTTGTTCTGAGGACTGCAAGCATGTCGAAAAGCTCTGGAATGAAGAAGAGTTTTCCAAACTCCCCCGGAAGGTCGAGTTCGTTGAGTTCCAGGGTGGAGTGGCAGAGAACCACAGTCAGGCCTTTTTCATCGGCGATACGCTTTATTTCGACCACCTTCTCCCCAGAGAGGCCAAGGAGGAGGGAAAACCTGCGGACGACAACCAAGGAGTCATCTTCGACGAGCTTCATGGCATTCATCAGCTCCTCCGTGGTGTAGGCGTTGCCTGCGTAGAGGTTTGAGGTCGACTCGCTCAGCTTCTCAAGAATCCGGATTGAGAGGCTTCCGGGGCCGATGTGATATGCGGGGCCGTCCTTCAGGGCCGATGCAATAAGGTGGTGAACGAAAACCTCCTCCGCGAGCTGGTCCGCGAACACGATGCCCGAGACACTCCCGGCTGGCAGGGCTACCGGAAAAGCGTCGAAGGGTTTCACCTCACGCGGCTGAAGCTCGGCTGGCTTGAAGAACATACCCCATCAACCTGTTTCCTGCATCGGGATATTTATAATTTTCCCCGGGCCAAAAGAAAAGTGCTCAGAGAACGGAGAGGGCACCCAGTGTAAAGAGCCCCAGAGCGGCCAGTATCCCAAGGATAATCCCAGCTATGATGGCCGCGAGGATCCACGCGAGGAAGGCCTTGAGCCAGCCGGTGTCAAAGACGACCTTTATCGCCCATAGATTGGCAAGGAATGCCAGCAGCGGGGCCAACGGTGGAAAAACAAGGGCCGTCAGTGCCCCAACTATGGCTGCCAAGATACCGCCGCCGAGTATCGCCACCATAGACCTCCCTATCGAGGCCTTCTCAATTCCTATGAGCTTTCCAGCCAGCCACAGGAAAATCGCCGCTATGAACAGCGCCACGAGGAAGGCGAGTATTCCCACCACACCCATATGGAGCATGGGGTCGTGCATGTAGCCGTACATGGAACCACCGTCTAAACTGGAGCCCAAGAGTATTTAAACTTTCTACGGTTGTTCCAAAAGGGTTTTAAGTCACTCCAACCATCCCCGCCGGGGGGAAGGAAATGCTGGAATCACTGTGGCACGATCTCTGGGAGTTCTTCTACACCTACTTCTGGCAGCCGATGTTCACGCGGAGCGGCTACAACGCGATTAACACGCTGGTTTACGCCCTTCTCCTGGGATTTGGTGCACTATACGGCTACCGTTATGTCATCAAACCCCTTGGAATTAAGATCGATGAACGCTTCTTTCTTGCCGCAACTCCCATGATAGTCTTTGGAGCCACCCTCCGTGCCCTCGTTGACGGTAAGGTCCTCCCGGAAAACCCCTGGATACTCACTCCCGGAATATTCATAACCGCGACGCTCCTCTTCGGCCCCGTATTCGTCCTCGACGTCAAGCTGAAGAAGTACCCTGTCATAACAACCGTTTGGGGGACCGCCCTGGCACTCTGGGCCAACTACCTCCTAGTAACGAACGCAAAGAACTGGCAGCCCTATGAGCTTACAGTAATCTACACCCTAGCCAGCTGGGCGGTGGTTCTTGCGTTCTACAAGTGGAAGCCCTTTGACAGGTTCTATCTCTACGCAGTGCTGGCCCACATGTACGACATGGGGTCAACGGTGGTTGGGATCCACTACTACGGCTACCATGAGGTCCACTGGCTTGAGCACTACCTGGTGCAGTGGTTCGGCCCCTTCGTTTACTACCCCTGGATAACCTTCATCCTCATTGTGGTTTACTACATAATCAACGCCTACGTTGAGGACGAGAACGAGAAACGCTTCTGGTACTTCATCGTCTACGTCCTCGGCCTCGGCCCGGCGATCCGCGACCCGGCGCAGATGGTTCTCCAGGTGTGAGGGCTCTGCCCTCCTCGATTTCCCTCTTTAGGATCTTCGCCTCCTCCTCTGCGCTCCTAACGCGGAAGACCCTCGCTATTCTCTCAATTGCCTCGAGCTTCCTCACTATTCCGTCGAGCCACGTGAAGACGTCTCCCGGATAAACGATAAGGCCGTAGAGCTTTCTGAAGTGCTCGGCTATCTGGCTTGGGTGCTTCCCGCTCCTCCTCAGCTCGATTATCAGGTTGCTCACGCGCTCCATCGCGTAGTCGGTGCAGTCATCCTCGCCGCACATAAAGAAGTCCTGGTAAATGGTGAACAGCCTCTCGGCCGCGTTGGGGTTGACCTCAGGAATAACCTTGTCAAGCTCCTCCAGAATCGAGGCAAAGCTCGGGGAGAAGACGTTGGCGCTCAGCCTGCCCCTTACCGCTCCCTCAATC
>WAMH01000050.1 GCA_015522395.1 Thermococcus sp.
ACCTGGAGAACTCCTTCCTCCACTGCATTCCCAGAATGGCGTTTTCCATCACGGTCATGTCGAGGACCAGTCCCATGTGCGTCCTGTCCTCGGGGATATGGGCTATACCCATGTCGTAGAGTTCCCTGGGTCTCTTGCCCGTTATATCAACTCCGTTGACCTTCACCCTGCCCTTCTCGACCTTTCTAAGGCCCGTTATGGCCTCTATAAGCTCGCTCTGGCCGTTGCCTTCGACGCCCGCTATGCCAAATATCTCCCCGGCGCGAACCTCAAAGGAGAGGCCCCTAACGGCTTCCTCACCGCGGTCTCCCCTGACCCAGAGGTCCTCGACCTTGAGGGTTACCTCACCGGGTTCCTTCGGCGGCTTCTCTATCCTGAGGACGACGTCCCTGCCCACCATCATCCTGGCGAGGAGCTGTGGCGTTGCATCGGAGGTTTTGACCGTTCCGATGACCTCGCCCTTCCTTATCACCGTTACGCGGTCGGTTATCTCCATGACCTCGTTCAGCTTGTGGCTGATGAAGATGATGGTCTTTCCCTGGGCCTTCAGTTTTTTAAGAACGTCGAAAAGCTCCCTGACCTCAATCGGGGTCAGAACCGCGGTAGGCTCGTCGAGGATGAGCAGGTCGATGTCCCTGTAGAGCATCTTGAGGATCTCGATCCTCTGCTGAACGCCTACGGGGAGGTTCTCCACGGGGACGTCCAGAGGGACCTGGAAGTTGAGTTCGTCCATCAGCTTTTGAAGCTTTCTTCTGGCGTTATCGACGTCTATCTTCGAGAGAAGTCCGTGTCCCTCCATGCCGAGGATTATGTTCTCAAGGGCGTTGAAAACCTCCACGAGGGTGAAGTGCTGATGAACCATTCCGATTCCGTTGGCCAGGGCATCGGCGGGACTCTTGAAGCGGACCTCCCTGCCGTTCAGGAGGATCTTTCCCTTCGTCGGTTTGAGCATGCCGAAGAGGATCTTCATCAGGGTTGTCTTTCCGGCCCCGTTCTCACCGAGAAGACCGAGTATCTCACCCTTGTAAACCTTAACATCGACCCCCTTGAGGGCCCTGGTTCCATCGGGATAAACCTTAACGATGTTCCTCATCTCTAGCAAAGGGGTCTCCTCTTCCACGGGATCACCTCCAGAACAAAGGAAAGAAAAGGGGTCAGTGCTTGTGGTTCTTGTAGTAGTCAAGACCCCAGTAGGCGCCGAAGCGGTAGCCGCCCTCGAACTTGTAGAGAACCGGTATCTCCATGCCGAGGACGATTCCTATCGTGTTCTTGCCGTCGTTGAGCGCTATGAGAGATGCTAGGGCACCGGCGAGTGCCGAACCCTCGTTCTCCTTGAAGAGGACCATCTGAACGTTGTGCGGCATTTTCGGGTCATAGCCGTCTATGAGAACAAAGCGCTGCTTCGGGTACTCCTGGGCGACCTTCTTGACGGCGTCTGTCATCATGAAGCCGACCGCTATTATTATGTCGTACTTGCCGCTCTTGGCGAGGGTCTGGAGGTTGGTGTAGTAGTCGTTCGGGCTGTTGCTCTGAAGCTGGGTGAGCTTCAGGCCGAAGTCCTGGACGGCCCTCTCCGCACCCATGTAGGCCATGTCGTTGAAGCTCAGGTCACCCCTGCCGCCGACGTCGAAGACGATGGCTATGTTCTTGGTGTTCTGCCTCTCGTTGAGGGTCTTGTTGAAGTAGGTCTGCGGCTCGGGATTGCTCTTGGCCCACTCCTTTCCAAGCTTCTCCATCTCGGCGAGGTTCTGAGCCTTCCTGAGCGCCTCAATCTGGTCCTTGGAGGTGGCCTTCGGGACGACTATCTTGCCGCTGACAATCTCCTGCTGGAGCTGGTCAACAGCCTGCCATATCCAAGCCGGAACCTGCTGGCGGGTCTTGTTGAGGTAGTCGAGAAGCTGCTGCTCGTTCTGGAAGCCGAGCTCCTGAAGCTTCTTCTTCTTGACGTCGGGAGGTAAGGAGTCGAACATTGCCTTTACATCCTGGAGGGTGCTGAGCTTGACGCCGCCCTCCTTGAGGCCGAGCTCCACAATGCCTCCCTTGAACTGGTTCTCTTCCGCCTGCTTGACCGCGTTATAAACGCCGACGTCAACGCGCTTCATCATGCTCGCTATTATAACGCCGGGCTTGATCCAGTCCTGGGCGGAGTCAACGCCTATCGCGAAGGGTGGACCCATTTTCTTGTTGTTGGCCTTGAGGTAGTCCCCAACGGCCTCAAAGACACCGAGGCCAGTCCCACCGGCGACCTGGTAGATCACCCACGCACCCTGCTGGAGCTGTGCTTGGGCCGCCTGTTTGCCCTTTGCAGGGTCACTGAAGGACCCGGTGTACGTGTAGAGGATGTTTATCTTGGTGGGGGTTGGGCCCTTCGTGGCGGTTGAACTGCCGGTTGAATTGTTCCCGTTTATACAGCCGCTGGCCACGACGCTAAGGGCCATGAGGCCCACCAGAAGTATGCTCAACCATTTTTTCACCATGGACACCCCGAAAGTTCTGTAGGACTTGTTCTCTTCAAATTGGAATAAATACTTTGTGGTCGGCAGGGAGCCGAAAATCTTGGAAAGGATTTTAACCAGTATGTAAAACTACGATCATGCTGAAGAGAATAGCCGAGCTGGATTCGGGGGCCGTTTTAATAACGGGGAACGGGAGGAGGCTCGCAAGGATATACCTCAACGCATGGACAAGACGGGGAATGCGCGTTTTGGCCGAGTACCTGCCGTTCCAGGTCGAAGGAGATGTTTACATCGGTTCGCCTTTTGATGGTAAAGACTTCGACGCCTACCTCATAGTGAACCCCCTGTCGAGACCGAAAGAGGAAAGGGAGGCACTCTACGAGTGGCTCTCAAAGAACAAGGATAAGCGGGTCCTCCTCTACGAGGGGAAGTACATCAAGAACTCGATAACGCGTTACAGAATTAAAGATTTCATTGATTATCTAATAGCATACAAGCGAGAGACCGTTGGCTTCGAGCAGGTTGACGTCATGAGGCTTGAGAACGGACGCGTTGTCGAGAGCAAAACTTACATAAGGCGCTACTGAAAACTGGGCCGGTTGTTTGGAAATCTAACGCCCGATGACGAGTGGCTTCGGGTCTGAGCGATGATGACACCAGCTATCGCCGAGGGCTTTATATACCGAATTTTCCCTTTTCCTTCAGGTGGAAGAGATGTTCGGGAAGCTCAGGGAGAAGCTCAAGAGGTTCTCAAAGCAG
>WAMH01000051.1 GCA_015522395.1 Thermococcus sp.
CGGAGGTGGAGCTTTGGGGCGAGCGCTTCACCGTGAGTGAGATAAAAGCCCTCTACGAACCCGAGAGGCTGAGCGGCAGGAAGTTCGTGACGCTCTCGCCGGTGGCGGTAACGACAAGGAGGGTTCAGTTCGGAAGGCCGAAGAGCTACGACCTCAGCCCGGCCGAGCCGGAGTTCTACGAGCTGATAATGGAGAACCTCCGGGAGAAGTACGTCCACCTCCGTGGAGAAAAGCCACCCGAGGAGTTCGAGATGAAGGTGCTGAGCGCAAAGCCCAAGCGCTTCGAGATCAAGCCCGGCATCTTTCAGACGGCGTGGCATCTGGTCTTCCGCGCGAGGGGCGACGAGGATCTCCTTAGAGCCGGCTACTTGGCCGGCTTCGGGGAGAAGAACTCGATAGGCTTTGGGATGGTGAAGGTTGATGGGAGAAGGCCGAGGGTGAAGAGGACATGGAAGGGAGGTGAAGGAAATCGGACAAGAAAAGACGCTTGAGGAGTTTCTGACAGGCCCCGGAACCCGGGAACATTCAGCGCATGGGGAAAAGCACTCCTCACTGTTCACCTGGACTGGACATCCCTTCACCGATACGGGGCTGGTTGCGCTGCTTCTGCTCAGCGGTAAGGAAAAGCCAGAGGAATTAACGAGTAAAGACGTTGAGAAAGCGATTGAATTCGCCTCACGGCTCTATGCCCGGAAAGAGTGGAGTTCTGGCTACATACACGCGATGATGTTGCCCAACAGCGGAATACTGATGGCGAATCCCAGCATGTCCAAGAAGCGCACTCCTGAGGCGATAAAAGCAAATCTGCTTGCCCTGCTCTCGGAATCCGAGAACCCAAACGCTCCAATCTGTGAAATCTGTGGAAGGAGGCATGCACGTCCGAAACCGGTCTACAGGTCAGACTTCCCCCTTGTGGGGACGGGAGGTGTTCCAAACTACTTCCCCTCAGGCAAGGACGGCGCCAACATCTGCTCCCATTGCCTCTTCCTCGCCCAGATGATGCCTCTAGTGGCTTACCGCCTCTCAAGGGTCTTGGTGATCCACGCCTACCCCTACGAACTCATGCTCGAGTTCCACAGGGAGGCGCTGGACGACGTCAGGAAGACGGAGCTTGCCTCCGTTGCCAGGAACTTCAGGAGGCCGGAGAACTTCCTCTTTGAGAAGCTTATCGACATAGGAACGAGGCTCGAAACGGGAAAACTTGAGAACGCCTCGATAACCCTCTACTCCTTCGTCAACAACAACCAGGGGCAGGAGGTAGACGTTATCTACATCCCGAATCCGGTTCTGCGGTTCGTGGCCTTTGCCGCCAGGGTGGACAGGAAGGGCTGGAGCAACATAGTCAAAATGGGCTGGAGAAGGAGGCCCAGCGGGGATGAGGTTGAGGAGTTCAAGAGGCGCTATCCAAACGACGTCTACGCGAGGCTCCTCTCAGGCAAGAGCATACTGCCCTACTTCATAGACCCCCATGGCAGGCAGGCCAACTCGAGCTGGAAACTCCTCTCATTTTACTGCTCGGAGGTGTTGGGCTTGGATAAAGATGCCTTGGAGTTCGTTAAAGGTGTTGCCGACAGGATTGTTGAGACGGTTGAAAAGCTGCCCGACAACAAGCTCTCAAAACGCGTCAGGGAGCTTGAGAGGGCGGAAAAGCTCTACCAGTTTGAGGGATTCTTCATAAGGGTCGAGAGAGACAGGCAGGAGCTGGGAATTCCCGGAGCTTTAATGAGCTTCGACGACTTCGCGCGGATTCTCACGAGCTACGGCGAGGATCTGAACGTTTCCTGGAAGACAGTCAGGAACCTGCTCCTTTTCCGCATCTACGAAAAGCTCCATGACAGGCTGATGAAGGCCTCGGAGGATGTTGAAGAACCTGAAGAGGAATTTGAGGAGGGTGAAGAATGAGGTTTGCGACCGGTCTGGTTTTGATAGACGCCCCGCACTCCGCCCTGAACATGCTCGGCATAGACGAAAGCCTCGCGGACAGGAACGTTACGAGGGTGAAGACCTTCAGGCGCGGTGGAAGACGCTATCCCTACGTCTCCCCGCAGGCCTGGCGCTACTGGTGGCGCTTTACCCTAACG
>WAMH01000052.1 GCA_015522395.1 Thermococcus sp.
GGGCAATCCTCTCAAGCGAGATACTCAAGAGTCTCGGCAGTGAGAAGGTGGAAGTGGGCGAACTCGTCAAGGCCTTCGCCAGGGCGGCGCCGATAGCGATTCCAACGCCGAAGGGAACCCTCGTCATCAACTACTCTCCACGGGCGCTCGAAGAGGTGCTCCGCTTCCTCAAGAGGCTCGGCTACGTCGAGATAAAGGCCGGAAAGGTCAAGAAGCTCAGGGATCTGGCCTGAGGTATTCTATCCTCGCCCTTCCGTTTTTTTCCAGCCATCTTAGGAGTTCCTCCGCGAAGGCGAACTTCTTCCTCTTGCTCTCCCATACCTGCGAGTGCTCCCTGAGGGAGGGCTTGCTCCACTTTCCGACGGTTTCTCCAAAGTCGAAGCCCACCAGCACTATCTCCCTCGCGCCGAGGGCTTCCGCCAAAAAAGCCGCCCTGTCGCCGTCTGTGAAGCCGCCGAAGTTGTAAACTATGTCGAGCGGCTCGGTCTGGCACGTTCCGAGAACCCTTGAGAAGAGCGGCACGTAGGTCGTCAGCTTGTCCATATTGTCACCGTGGGCATGGACAACCATGAAAGAGCCTCTGTCGTTCGCTATCTTGAGGTCCGGAACCCTGCCATCCAGATCTGTGACTATTATGTCCGGGATCATGCCGGCGTCGAGCAGGGCTGAAGTCGCCCCGTCGGCCGCTATCAGCGTTCCATCTGAGAAGTCTAATCTCTCCAATACCTTCTCGAGGCTCGGGCCGGCGCCGAAGACGTATGCCTTTCTCCCAACGACCGAGGCAAGCTCGTCCGCCAGGAGGTATTCGTCCCCCTCCAAGAGGAGGGCGCGGAGGATTTGGGCCGCTCTCCTGTCCTTCTCAGTGGAGTAGCCCATCTCCCGGACGATGCGCGTGTAGAATGGTTCCCACTCCTTCCATCTCATCGTTCTCCCCTCAGCCTTTTATCGATTTTCAGCATCTCCACCCACTGCCTCCCGGGCCAGTAGATCTGGCCACATTTCTGACAGATATAGAACTCGTCGTACCTCTCGTAAACTTTGGCCGGCACTTTACCCCTCACCTCTTCCTTGGAGGCGCGCCTCAGGAGACCATTGCACTTCGGACAGCGGGCTTTTGCCGGGAACAGCTCTTTAAACTCGACTCCAAGGCGCTTAAGCTCCTCCACCTGACCCTCGAGGGAGTTGGACCTGAGGAGGAAAGCTTCAGCGCCGAGCTTTTTGGCCCTCTCAGCGAGGCCCGAATCGCGCGTTAGGATTGTCCTCCTCTCAGATAGGGCAACTAGGATTATCTCATCGTCGTCTTTGATTCCGTAGAGCGTGTCGTGGCCGTAGAGCCGCAACCAGCGCGCCAAGCGGCCGAGCATCATATCGGCAATGAACCTCATGTTTGAACCTCGGCGGCAATCCTTATAAGGGAAACTATTTTACGGCCATAAAACGGGTGGTTGAGATGCTCGTCTACTTCATCGGCACCGGCGGCAGCGAGGGGATTCCTGCCCACCTCTGCACCTGCTCGACGTGCAACGAGGCGAGGAAATTCGGCTTCGCACAGAGAAAACCTTCAACGCTCGCCGTAATAACAGAAAACCGGAAAGCGATTCTCTTCGACGTTGGGACTGACATAAGGGGCTTCCTCAACGTCCCGCTGGAGGCGATTTTCCTGACTCACTGGCACCACGACCACATCTACGGCCTCTACAAGCTCCGCTGGATGGCAAGGGGGACGGAGCTCTACGCGCCCGGGGGGCACGCCGATGCCCTAATCCTCAACGACCCGAAGAACTTGAGGCCAAACGTGATAAAGCCCTGGGAGACCCTTGAGGTTGATACCCTCAGGGTTACCGCGTTGAAACTCAACCACGAGGTTGAGACCCTGGGTTACCTCATCGAAGAAGACGGTAAAAGCGTCGCGTTGCTCTACGACACGAAGGGCCTTCCCGAGGAGACGCGGGATTTTTTAAAAAGGAAAGCTTCACTGAGGTTGGTGATAGTTGATGCCACATACCCGCCCGGAACCGACGATCCATATCACAACAGCGTCGATGAGGCCGCTAGAATAGGTCTTTCTCTGGCTGAAAGGACCGTCTTAAGCCACATCTCCCACAAAAACCTGCCGTTCCTCGAGCTCGTCGAGTACGTGAGGAAGAGGTGGGGAAACAGGGTTCTTGTAGCCTACGACGGTATGCTCTTCTACGTTTGATTTACCCGCATTTCCTCAGGATAATCCGAGTAGAACGCCAGAGCAACCACTGAAGTCGTTTCCGTATTTGTATCCCCCACCGGGACGATTCCTCCGTTCTCGACGCGATAGCCTGTTATTATCCCGCCATTTCTGGCTTGAAGGGAGGAGATCATCTTCAGACAGCGCGAGTAAACGTTCTTGCCTTTGTTGGGTCTATCCAGCGCGCGGTAGAGGTAGACGAAGAGGGCGCACTTGTAGGTCTGGTAGGTTCCCTTAAAGGCCCTGTCCCTGAAGCCGTTTCCATCCCACATCGCGAGGAGTTTTGAGTAGAGCTCAAGGGCACCGCTTCTATTTCCGCCTATGAGATCATTCAAAGCACCGTAGACGAGCAGATCCGCGTAGGATTCCCAGTCGTCCATCCTGCAGGTGGTGTTGGCGAGCTCGTACTTTATCTCAAACGTCGCGCCGAACTTTTTGGAATATACCTCCCCCAGTTTCTTCGTTTCGGTGCAGTGGAAACCGCCAATTGGCCGCCCGAGGAGGACATCAACCTTTCCGTTCCAGCCGCCGGAGTAGTTGGCGTTGAGGTTCCGCAGAATTTTCTCACCCAGGGGAGAGCCGAGGGTGATGAGGGCGCGCGAGGCCAGGAGGTTATCGTTGGCTATGTAAACCGTCGCGTTGTCCGGATAAGCTTTAACGGCCGCCCTGAGAAGGTTTGCCTCCGGCACGTACTGGGATTCAAGAAAGGAGCGGAGCTTTGAGGAATTTAAAGGATACTCCAACGAGGTTCTTGAAGTGCCCTCCCAGTGCCACTCCACGATCCCCACAGCGAGCAGGAGGATGAGCAGGGATGACAGGAGATATCTCCACCTCATCGAAGTGAGTTAGTAAGAACCGTAAAAGCCTTTTGGGGAAGGCTCAACTTTCTACGGTGATGACATGCGCGTTCTCGAGCTGGCGAAGAGGCGAAGAATCGTGAGGCGTTTTCTGCCAGACAGGCCGCCAAAGGAGGACATTCTGAAGGCGATTGAAGCGGCCAAGGAAGCCCCGAGCGGAATGAGCTCCCAGCCTTGGCGGTTCGTGGTGATCGATGACGAGTGGCTGAAGGGAAAGATAGGGGAGGCCTGCGAGGCCGAAGAGGAGGAGTTCTACTCAAGGACGAAGGGCGACCTGATGGCTTGGCTTAACGAGAGGGGGATTAAACCCGAGAAGCCCTCCCTGAGCGAGGCGCCTTACCTCATCCTCGTCTTCGGGCACACCAAGGCCCCATACTGGCTTCAATCAACTTGGATAGCCGTTGGCTATCTGCTCTTGGCGCTTGAAGAGCTCGGCCTCGGGACTGTAACCTACGCCCCTCCAAACCCAAAACCCATCGAGGAACTGCTTAGGGCCCCTCCGGAGTACAAGCTCCAAACGATCCTGCCAGTCGGTTACCCGGATTACCCGAGGCCAAAGTACGAAAGAAGAGAGCTTGGGGAGGTGGTGAGCTTCAACGGCTTCTAGAACCAGGGAACTCTCCACCGGAGGCTCGCAACCCCCCGTTCATCGCAAGCCGTCGAGGACCTTGTGGATCCCCCAGTGTATCCCCGCCGCGCTCTCCCCGGGATCATCGCTCTCGTATATCGAACGCCCAACGATGACGTAGTCCGCCCCAGCCTTTAAAGCCTCCCCAGCTTTCCCGCCCTGTGCCCCAACACCGGGCGTGAGAATCCTGATGCCGGGTTTGAGCTTTGAGCGGATGTAAGAGATCCTTCCCGGCCTCGTTGCTGGGGCCACAACCCCAAAGGGCTCAAGCTCGTTGGCCATCCTGATGAGTCCGTCGGTTGCCGGCTGGATGAATTCTTCGGCCCCGGGGTGACTCATCTCGACAACGATTATGGTGTCTCCGAGGCCCATCACCGCTTCAACACTGTCCCTTCCAGTAAATCCGTGAACTATGACGTAGTCCGCCCCGGCTTCGAAAACCTTCCGCGCTATCAGCCTGTTCGTGTTTGGTATGTCGGCGAGCTTTAGGTCCGCTATAACCGGGAGCCCCGTTGCCCCTCTCAGCTCCCGAATTATTCCCAGACCGGAAACCATTATCAGCGGCCAGTTAACCTTAATGGCCCACAGATACTCCGCCGTTTTGCGGGCTATCTCGACGGCCTTCCTACGCTCGTAAACATCCAGTGCGAGGATCAAACGGCTCATTCTCTCACCCCCGGTTTAGAGTTCCCGGCCGGAGGCCAGGCCAACTATGTCCTTCACGCTCGAAAAGCCTTCCTCCTTGAGGTAGCGCTCAATTCCCTCGCTTATCTCCCCGAAGACCTTCCAGCCGCGAAGCGAAACGGCAGTCCCTATCTGCAAAGCTGAAGCTCCGGCGAGGAGGAACTCGACAGCATCTTGCCAGGTGGTTATGCCCCCGATTCCTATGACTGGGGTGTCGAGAGCCTTTGCTAGGTCGTAGACGGCCCTTAGAGCAACAGGCTTGACCCCCGGCCCGGAGTAGCCCCCAACCTTGTTGCTCAGTATCGGCTTTCTCGCGTAGACGTCAATCGCTATCGCCTTTAGAGTGTTTATCGCTGAGACGGCATCTGCTCCCGCTTTCTCGGCCGCCAGCCCGAGCTTCGTTATGTCGTCGGTGCTGGGTGTGAGCTTCGCTATGACAGGTTTATCTGTCGCGTCCTTGACCGCTTTAACCACATCATACACGTTCTCCGGCCTCTGGCCGATCTCCATGCCGTAGCCCTTGGCGTGGGGACAGCTGAGGTTCAGCTCGAAGGCATCCGCAACGTCACCCAGCTTTTCCGCCAGAAAGGCAAATTCCTCGGCTGTGCCGCCGAAGATAGAAACTATCAGCGGAAAGTCGAAGGTGTATCCCTCAACCATCTCCAGAAAGCCCTTCCAGCCTGGATTTGGAAGGCCCATCGCGTTTATTAACCCATAGGGAAGCTCAACTATAGTTGGATTGTCGTAGCCCTTCCTAGGGTCGATTCCAATGGACTTTGTAACGACGCCACCGGCACCTTCTTCGTGGGCGCGAATCCACTGCTCCGGCGTCTTGTCGTCTATTCCTGAGGCAAGGATGAGGGGGTTTCCAAACTTAAGTCCAAAGAGCTCAACCTCAAGCTTCATATTGACACCACCAAGGCAAAACGATGGGTGGACTTAAAGCTTTTTGCGATCTTCAGGGATCTTCACCGTCCGAATTTATTAACATATCAACGTCAAAAAACGTTTAAAAACCCATCGGAATTTACACCGAAAGGGCTTCTATGGATTGGAAAGGACGCGACGTGATAAGCGTTAGGGACTTCTCGAAGGAAGACATTGAGTTCGTTTTGAAGGTCGCTGAAAGGCTTGAGGAGGAGCTTAAGGAGAAGGGCTCGCTCGACTACGCCCGTGGGAAAATTCTGGCGACGCTCTTCTTCGAGCCGTCAACGAGGACGCGCCTGAGCTTTGAGAGCGCGATGTACAGGCTCGGCGGTTCGGTTATAGGCTTCTCCTCCGCATCGAGCACGAGCGTCAAGAAGGGCGAGAGCTTGGCGGACACGATAAAGACGGTGGAGCAGTACAGCGACGTCATCGTGATAAGGCACCCCATGGAGGGGGCCGCCAGGCTTGCCGCTGAAGTGGCAGAAGTCCCGGTCATCAACGCCGGTGACGGTAGCAACCAGCACCCGACTCAGACTTTGCTGGACCTCTACACAATGAAGCGTGCCTTCGGAAGGATTGACGGCCTGACGATCGGCCTGCTCGGCGATTTGAAGTACGGAAGAACCGTCCACAGCCTGGCGGAGGCTCTGGCTTTCTACGACGTTGAACTCTACCTGATTTCCCCCGAGCTTTTGAGGATGCCGAAGCACATAATTGGAGAACTGCGCGAGAAGGGCCTCGAGGTGCACGAGACCACCGACCTGGAGGACGTAATCCCCGAATTGGACGTTCTCTACGTTACGAGAATCCAGCGCGAGAGGTTTCCAGACGAGGAGGAGTATCTCAAGGTGAAGGGAAGCTACCAGGTCAACCTCTCCGTCCTCAAGAACGCCAAGGAGAGGCTCAGGGTAATGCACCCGCTCCCGAGGGTTGACGAGATTCACCCGGAGGTCGATAAGAGCGAACACGCGCTCTACTTCAGGCAGGTCTTCTCAGGCGTTCCGGTGAGGATGACCCTTCTCGGATTAACGCTGGGGGTGCTCTGAATGCCCGAGCTGAAGGTTGAGGTAATCCCCGAGGGGACGGTCATAGACCACATTCCCTCTGGGAAGTGGCTGAAGGTAATAGAGATTCTCGGGTTAACCAAACCCAACGGCGGAACCCTGCTTATAGCCTCCAACGTTCCGAGCAAGAAGCTTGGAAGGAAGGACATCGTCAAGGTCGAGGGTCGCTATCTGAGTGAAGAGGAGGTCAACAAAATCGCCCTAATAGCGCCCTTGGCTACCGTTAACATCGTGAGGGACTACAGGATAGTGGAGAAGTTCAACGTGGAAATCCCGGACGAGATAGTAGGAATCCTGAGGTGCCCGAACCCGAACTGCGTCAGCAACCACGAGCACGTTACTCCGAAGTTCAGGGTCGAGAGCAGGGAACCGCTCAAGCTCCGCTGTCACTACTGCGAGAGGACCGTTGAGGGGGATGATATACTTGGCAACATCTGAGCACAGTCCCGACAACGGGCTGAGTACCATCGGGGAGACCCCCACGGGTGGAAAAGAGGCGCTCATCAGGGCATTCTTTAAGGAAGGTGCCATCCTCTTCGGTCACTTCGTGCTGACATCGGGGAAGGAGAGCGATTACTACCTCAACGTAAAGAGGCTGATAACCAACCCAAAAACCCTGAAGCTCATCTCCCGGCTCATGAAAGAGAGGGCGGAGGAGCTCCACATCGAGTTCGACAGGGTTGCCGGACCCGAACTCGGGGCGGTCCCCATAGCCACGGCCCTGGCCCTCGAAACCGGGAAACCCCTCGTAATCGTCAGGAAAAAACCGAAGGGACACGGGACCGGGAGCCAGATCGAGGGGGAGGTAAAATCCGGGGACAGGATCCTCCTCGTGGAGGACGTTACGACCACGGGAGGAAGCGTTCTCAGGGCGATGAACGTTCTCAGGAAGGAAGGAGCGGAGATAGCGGCGGTTTTTGTCGTGGCGGATCGGGAGGAGGGCGCCGGGAAAAACCTGAAAGGCACCGTCTTCGTCCCTCTGGTTACCGTCTCAGAGCTCTTCGCCAGAAAAGGGGTCAGTTAGACCCCCGTTTTTTTACGTCACATCTCTCAGCTGGAAGCCGTCAAAGACGGGCCCGTCGCGACACACGAGGTACTTTCCAAGGTTGCAGGAGCCGCAGACCCCTATACCACACTTCATGTAGCGCTCCGCCGAAATCTGGACGTTTTTGTAGTCCATAACCCTCAAAACGGCTTTCAGCATCGCTTCCGGGCCGCAGGCGTAGGCCCCTTCGAATTCACCCCTTCTCTCCGCCAGGACATCGGTCGGGGAGCCCTTCCTCCCGGCGGAGCCGTCGTCAGTCGTTATTACGACCTCGTCCACGTAGTCTTCGACGTCAAGAAGTGCCAGCTCCTCTCTGGAGCGGGCACCGTAGATGAGCGTGACCCCCTCGAAGTCCTCCCCCCAGGCCCTTGCAAGAGCGTAGAGGGGTGGAATCCCTATTCCCCCGGCGACGAGCGCTACTCTGTCCCACTTCCTCTCGAAGCCCCTGCCGTAGGGGCCCCGAATCCAGAGCCTTTCGCCTTCCTCAAGCTCGAAGAGCCTTGAGGTGAAGGGCCCGACGCGTTTAACGACCAAAAGGTCCTTCCAGGCCAGGCTGAAGGGCTTTTCCCCGACTCCCGGAAGCCAGACCATCACGAACTGGCCCGGTGTGAAGTCGAACCCCTTCGAGAGCCTGAAGGCCCTCACGTCTTTGGCGACCTCCCATGTTTCCCTGAGCTCAACCACGGTGTACATTTAAACGAACCCCCTCCGGCTTCCCTACGATCTCATCTCCCTCCATAACGACCCTTCCACGGAGAATTGCCATCACAACCTTCCCTTTAAGCTTCCGCCCCTCCCAGGGGCTCCACTTCGATTTCGTGTAGAACTCCTCGGGCTTAACCGTCCACTCCCTTTTGAGGTCAACGACTGTAAAAGTCGCCTCGTTTCCAACCTCGAAGTCCCTTCCCCTTATCCCGAAGACCCTCACGGGGTTGTCGTGCATCTTCTCAACAATGTCAAAGACCGTGATGATTCCCCTGTTCACCGCGTCCAGGAGCAGGGCAACCTCCGTTTCAAGGCCGGGAATCCCGGCGGAGCCCCTTTCTTTGTCCTCGACTGTATGGGGCGCATGGTCGCTCGCGATTATCGGAATTTTTGAGAAGTTCCCCCACAGGGCCCTAACGTGTTCTTCGCTTCTCAGGGGCGGGTAAACCTTGAGGAGCGGGTTTTTCTCGTAGTCCTTCTTCGTCAGAAGCAGGTGGTGGGGCGTTACCTCGAAGCTCACCCAGGGAAGGTTCTCACGCAGTATGGCATTTATCCCACCGCTCGTTGAGACGTGGCAAACGTTGAGGGGCTTTCTCAGCTTTCTGGCCACTTTAAGGGCCCGCTCTATGGCCCTCTCCTCAACCTCCGGCGGTCTTTGAGGTTTCTCCTTTATCAGCTCCGCCTCTTCCGCGTGGACGCTCAAAACGCCCGGGGAGCAGGAGTAATCGGCCTCGAAGTTTTCTGAATAAACCTCTCCCGTTGAGGCCCCCATGAAGGCCTTGTAGAAGTCCGCCTTTACCTTTCTGGCCTCCTCGCAGTTGTCCCTCATGAGAAAGCTCAGGGCGTAGTCGGTGTAGGCTTTTCGCCGGAAGAGCTCGAGGCGTTTTTCGAACGTTTTGGAGTCCAAAACCGGCGGTTTTGTGTTGGGTATATCGGAGACTGCCGTTATTCCACCGTGAAGGGCCGCTTTGGTTCCGCTCTCAACGGTTTCCTTTTTCCTCTCCTCGAAGTCCCTAAGGTGAACGTGGGTGTCTATCAGCCCCGGAAGGACGATGTGGTCACGAAGATCGAGCGTTTTCCTCCCGTTGAGATCGTGAAGCGCTATGCGGGATATTTTGGCCCCATCCACCCCTATACTGCCTTTCAGAACATGACCTCCGATAATGAACCTTCCCTTCAAAACGAGATCGTGCATTGAAGCCCGCCCGGGGTTTTTCGGGGAGGGTTTTAAGGTTTTCGTTCCTTCCCTCTTTTAAACTGCGGCTTTTCCACACAGTGAAAACTCCTTTGAGGGCCTCAAAAGCCCTCCGTTTTCATCGAAGACCCAGGCGCCGCCCGATGGATAGCTGTTCACGATGAAAGCCCTAACGCCAAGGAGCCTAACCGGAGCCTAACCCGCTCGGCCATTATCCCAACGTCCTCCTCGTTCGGCTGGCCGTAATCCGGCGAGTACTCCATCGGCACGAAGAGGTAGTCCGGCCTTTCCCACCTCACCCACTTTAGAATGCGTTTGTTGTAGAGGTCGCCGCAGATGATTATCACCACCTTCCCGAACTCAGTTTTGGCCGTTCTCACAGTGTTGCCCGTGCAGAACTTGTGAGGTTCCTAAAACTTGCGGTGCTTTAGGAGAACCTCTCCGTTTCTGCAGATCAAGAGGGCGGAGTTGTAAACGCAGCTTTTGTAAGGCTCAAGGAGGCCAAAGACGACGTAAACGCCGGCCTTTCTCGCGAGTGAGCTTACGTGCTCGACTATCTCATTGTAAAGCCCTGCCCCGGAGAAATCCCACTCCTCAGAGCAGGTGAGACAGTACCCTGGGAAGACGAGAAAGTCCGGGCTATAGGCTAAAGCCTCCTTAAAGCGTTTCTCAAACTCCCCCAGTTTGTCTCGAAGTTCCCAACCTCAACACGCACCGGAATTAACGCGACCCTCATTACTGCACCTCCAGCTTCTCAGAGGTCCAAAAAATCTTCTCGACGAGTTCTTGAGGTAAATCATCAGGATCCTGATATTTTGTAATGTCCTTCATGAGATCGTCAAGCTCCTTCAGCGTTTCAAGGTTCTTCTCGATGAGAACTTTCCTCCTCGTGGAGTTGCTGAAGCTGACTACTTGAAAAAACAAATGGTAGTTGGACATGGCCGAGAACATTAGCTGAAATCTCTCGTCATTCTTGTAC
>WAMH01000053.1 GCA_015522395.1 Thermococcus sp.
GCTCTCATAGGAGAGTACACTCAAAAAAACATACTCATATTGATACTCTTTGGATTAGCATGGGCACTGGTCTACGCCAAAGTACTTACCGATGCAGATACCCTCAAAGTTCCGAAAAATAGGGAACTTCCCATCACTCCAGAATCACAATAAATTTTAGCTCCAAGTTCCTAACCCAAAAGAATCGGATTTCTGCGAAACTGTAGTTTCCAAGAGAATTTAATAAGTTTACCCCTTAAAGAAACCTTAATAAGCGCCCAGCACTTCTACCCCTACGGGGTGAGAGAAGATGGCAAAGAAAAAGGAGTTTAGACAGGCTGAAGTCAACATAGGAATGGTAGGTCACGTTGATCACGGGAAAACCACGCTCACAAAGGCTTTAACCGGGATCTGGACTGATACCCACAGCGAAGAACTTAGAAGGGGCATCACGATAAAGATAGGCTTCGCCGACGCGGAGATAAGGAAGTGTCCCCACTGTGGCAGGTACTCCACCTCCCCGATATGCCCGTACTGCGGTCACGAGACGAAGTTCAAGAGGCGCGTTTCATTCATAGACGCCCCCGGCCACGAGGCCCTGATGACAACGATGTTGGCTGGAGCATCACTCATGGACGGTGCCGTTCTCGTCATAGCGGCCAACGAGGGCATAATGCCCCAGACCAGGGAGCACCTCATGGCCCTCCAGATAGTAGGGAACAGGAACATAGTCATAGCCCTCAACAAGATCGAGCTCGTGGACAGGGACACCGTGATGAAGCGCTACAAGGAGATAAAGGAGTTCGTTAGCGGTACCGTCGCCGAGAACGCTCCGATAATACCGATTTCAGCGCTTCACGGTGCGAACGTTGACGTTCTACTCGCCGCCATAGAGGAGTTTATACCCACGCCGCACAGGGATGCCAGAAAGGCCCCCAAGATGCTCGTCCTGAGGAGTTTCGACGTCAACAAACCTGGAACTCCGCCTGAAAAGCTCATGGGCGGTGTTATAGGCGGTTCGATAGTGCAGGGAAAACTCAAGGTGGGAGACGAGATCGAGATAAGACCCGGCGTCCCCTACGAGGAGCACGGCAGGATACGCTACGAACCCATAACGACGGAGATCGTTTCCCTCCAGGCCGGAGGAAGGTTCGTTGAGGAAGCATACCCCGGTGGTCTGGTAGGAGTAGGGACGAAGCTCGACCCGTTCCTCACCAAAGGAGACCTCATGGCCGGAAACGTTGTAGGAAGGCCCGGAAAGCTTCCACCGGTCTGGGAAGACCTTACACTGGAGGTCCACCTTCTCGAGCGCGTTGTGGGCACCGAGGAGGAGCTCAAGGTCGAACCCATCAAGAGGAGGGAGATGCTGCTCCTAAACGTTGGGACTGCCAGGACGATGGGTCTGGTTACGGGTCTCGGAAAGGACACCGTCGAGATGAAGCTTCAGATACCCATATGCGCCGAGCCCGGAGACCGCGTTGCAATAAGCCGGCAGGTCGGTAGCAGGTGGCGCCTCATAGGCTACGGCTTCATAAGGGAGTGAGCTCTCCTTTTCTTTTCTGGTGGTTTTTATGGGGAGGGAATGGCTGGTAGTTCCGGACACGAACTTTCTCCTCGTTCCGGGTCAGTTCGGCGTTGACATAATCTCAGAGCTCAACAGAATCCTCGATGTAAAGTTCAAAATAGTCATCCCAAACGTTGTCCTCGATGAGCTGGACGTCATAGAGAGAAAGACCCGAGGAAAAGACCTCCTCGCGGTCAGGATGGCGAAGAAGCTCGCGGAAAGGTTCGAGACTGTCGAGATAGGTCGCTTTGGTGAAAAACCTATAGACGACCAGATTCTGGACTTCGCGGTGAAAAAAGAACGCGTTATAGTCTGCACAAACGACAAAGGGCTGAAAAAGCGCCTCCGGGAAAAAGGCGTTCCGGTGGTTTACCTCCGCTCCAAAAAAATCCTTGAGCTGGAGGGAATGCTGGAGTGAAACTTCAAAACCCTTAAATTCTCACCGCCGTTTGGGGTTCGGGTGAAGGGAATGTACACCGAGGAGAAACTCCTTGCGGAGATAAGGGAGCTGATGGACGACGAGGAACTTTACGAGATGTACGAGGGGGCGTTCAGAGAGTACCACTACTACTTCGACACCACCAACTACATCGTCCTGAACGTCTACGGTTTCAACGATCACGGGCCGGTCCACGTTCTTCTGACGACGAGGCGCGCGCTGGAACTGCTGAGAATAATTAGAAAAGCTGGGATTGAAACGACCGCGGAGAAGCTCGGGAAGCCGCACCGCTGGAGCAAGTTCATCGTTGCCTTTGGGGCTCTCTTTCATGACATAGGCAACATCATACACCGGGACATCCACTACCAGTTCAGCGTCTTCCTGGCGGAGCCGATAATCGAAAGGCTCGTGAACGAGTTCGAAAAGCACGACCCGCTCCTCCTCAAGGCGCTAACGCTCAACGCGATATACACCCACGACGAGAAAGTTCAGTGCACGACCATCGAGGGTTCCCTCGTGACCATCGCGGACGGCTGTGACATGGAAGCCGGGAGAAGCAGGCTCGTACACAAGAAGGACAAGGTCGATATCCACGCGGTCTCGGCTCTGGCGATAGAGAAGGTAGACATAAAGGAAGGTAGCGGGGAGCAACCGATACTCATAGAGATATGGATGAAGCACCCGGCGGGAATCTTCCAGGTGGACGAGATACTGACGAAGAAGGTCAAGAGCTCCCTCCTGAGGGGAAGGGTTAAGCTGAGGATTCACACGGGCAAGAATGGAGAGACCCTCGAAAAGGTTATCTAATGTTTCCCCCGTTTACCATTATGCTGACAGAGGCGTACCGGGACCTCAAGTACCTCCTGAACAGGGGCTATCGTAAGGGATACGCCCTCGACTTCGTTGCCAACCACTACCGCCTGACCCTAAAGGAGAGGCACCTGCTGGCGAGATGCGTTTTTCCGGACTCCTGGATCGAAGAGGTTAAGGGAAAGCTCCTTCGACCGGAAGACCTGAAAGGGACAGAACTGGCCATTGACGGCTTCAACGTCCTCATAACCCTCGAGTCACTCCTAGAAGGAAGGGCAATACTCTGCGAGGATTCGCTGGTGAGGGATCTGAAGTACCAGGGGAAGTACAAACTCAAGGAAGGGACGGCGGAATTGCTCGCGAAGATCGCGAAGACACTTGGAGAGCTTGAAGTCGAAAGGGCAATCTTCATCTACGGAAGGAACGTCCCGAAGAGCGGGATCGTAGCGGCAATGACGCGGGAAGCGCTCAAAGGGGCCGGTGTTGACGGGGAGGCAATCCTAGTCAAAAGCCCCGACCACGAGCTAAAGGGGTTTGTAAGCGTGACCACCGCCGACACCGCCATCATAACGAGAGCGCGGGGGGTATTTGACCTCGCAAGGCATGTGGGTGAAAAACTCGGAAAGGAACCCATAGAACTCGAAAATTGTTTGAAAAATTTCCAGAAAATTTAATATAATCCATAATTTTGGAAAGTATTTAATAGAAGAACGGCGAATAACATATTGACGGTCCCGTGATTCCGCCGCGGAGGGAAAAACGCTGGACTGTTATCTCTAAGGACTTTCACAGGGCCTCCCAACCGGAGGTTCCGGTGGAGTCCGGGGAGGGAACGGTAGGGTCCCTTTAGTACTGAGCAACGAAGGGAGATACTGACTTTACGGGGCCGTCAAAAGCCGTGGAGTGGGATGATATGAGGAAAGCAGAACTCGCGCTGTTGTTTTCCATCCTCTTGCTTGCAAGCGTGGTCTCGAGCGGATGCCTCGGCGGGGGAAATGGCACCGGAACTGGAACCCCCCTCAGTGGTAACCACTGAGAGTCCTTCAACCACGGAAACCGGGGCTGCCCCGGCAACATGGGGAACCCCCTGGGACGCCTACCACCCTTTAAAGCTCGACGGGAAGTCCTACTACGTCACTTACATCGGGTACACCTTCACCGTTAAAACCCCCGACGGGGAGAAAACCTACGATGTCGAGAAGAGGAGGGGATACCTCAGGGCGCACGTCTACGCCGACGAAAACGGAGAGATGAAGGACCTTGGGGGGTTCAACCTCTTCGCCTACTACGGGAAGATAACCCCCAAAGAGGGTTCGAACGCCACCTTTGAGTACCTAGTTGCCGTGAAGGAGCGG
>WAMH01000054.1 GCA_015522395.1 Thermococcus sp.
CTCTTAAGCTCGTCCTCGGCGCAGCGCTCGCAGATGTACTCGTTGTGGTACTTAACCCGGTTCCCCTCGGTGAGGACGGTTATCCTCCCCTCGAGGAGGCAGAGGCGGCAAAGCTCTGCCCTCTCGACGCGCTTGTTCTGAAGGCGTATCTTAAAGTAGTCCTCCCACTCGTCGGCGTTGACCAAAACGATTCTTGCCTGCCTCAGGAGCTTCTCCATCTCCTTTGGGTTCCGGTACTGGCTTCCCTCCAGGACCTTGAAGAGCCTCCCCTCGCGCATTATGAAGCGGTATATGGCATCGGCCTTGAGGTTCTTCATCTGGGTGAGCTTCTCAGGCTCGTTCTCAATGAAGAAGGCCTCAAGCTCGTTCTTCTTCCTGCCGGGCCTGATTACAAAGAGCATCTCCAAACTCACCTCAGCGAAATCCAGCACTCCTTGAAAGCGTCGATTATCAGCGTGGCCTCAACCCTCTCGAGGTTCCTTCCGAAGAGCCGCTTCAGCCTTCCGGCGAAGGCCTTGACCTCGTCGGTATCGTGAAAGTGCGCCTTTATGAGTATCTGCCTCCCTCCACTCCTCCGGTAGAGGGATTCGACGTTCTCCATCTCCGCCACCTTCCGCAGGAGGGGGTCAACTGTGTGGTCGTCTATGGCGAGGGTAAGCTCGAAGAAGACAGAGACGTACTCGTCCAGGAAAGCGGGATCAACGACGGCCGAATAGCCCTTAACCGCGCCGAGCCTCTCAAGCTTGTCCAGTCTGTTCCTCACGCTCGCCGGGGAGAGGTTTACCCTCCTGCCCAGATCTGTGAGGGTTATCCTGCCCTCCTCCCGCAGAATCCGCAGTATCTCCCTGTCCTTCTCGTCAACGCCGGGCATTTTCCCACCGAAGTTGGTTGTTCATAAAGATAGGATAATGTGAAAGGCCAAAATCAGCGGGTTATCTTCACCTGGTTCATCAGCTCAAGAGGCTCCGGGTGCCTCTCGAAGTAGTCCCTGACGGGTTTGAGGAGGTCGATGAGGTACTCAGCTACACCGTTCTTGAGGTCAAGGGGATGGAGCTTTCCTTCCGCGAAGTCCCTCTTCAGCTCCTCGAAGGCGGTGTAGGTCACGTCTCCACCGAACTTGGCCGGCCTGTGGATCGTGAACTCCGTTGGTTCCTCGCGGAAGATTATGTGCTCGGCCCAGTCCAGGACGGGGTTGTAGTTGACCTCTTTAGCCGGACAGAAGGCCTTCCTGAGCTTTTGCTTTATCTCCTCGGGGCTGTCGTGGATGAAGACGGCTGAGTAGGGCTTGCTCTTGCTCATCTTCATCTGGGTCTTGAGTTCTTTGAACTGCTCCTCGCTCTCTATCGGCCAGACAGGAGGTTCCTGCAGGCCGAGGAGGAGGTGGTGGTGCAGAGCAACGGGCTTGAGCTTCTCGCCCTTCCATTCGAGGGGATGGTATTTGAGCTTTTGAGCCACCTCAATCGCTATAACGTGGGCCTTCCTCTGGTCCATTCCGGCGTGGGCTATGGTAACACCCTGGTAGAAGATGTCGGCGACCTGCATGGCCGGGTAGATGAGCTTGGCGAAGTCTATGGCCTCTCCCATCTGCCGGCCCATTATCGTTATCGAGCGCATCATCCTCGCGAGGGTAACGTTCTTGGATATGTCTATGACTGTCTGCCAGTAGTCGCCTTTCTCTAATATCTCGCTGGCCAAAACGAACTCGACCTTATTCGGGTCGCCGCCCATGACCTTTATGCTCTGCTTCATTCCCTCCTTGAAGTAGCCGAGGGCAACTTTCTGGATGACGTCTAAGTCTCCACCGAGCTTGTCGTTGATCCAGCTGTGCCAGTCGGCCAAGAAAATCCTGGTCTTGACACCAGCCTTCTGAAGGTCCGCTATTTTAGCGCCGGCCATCAGGCCCGTTCCAAGGTGAATGTAACCGCTTATCTCGAACCCGATGTAGTGCTGCATTGGAATTCCGACCTCTAAGAGGTGCCTGAGGTTTTCCTCCGTAAGGAGTTCCTCCGTGGGCTTCCTCTTTATGAGTTCTATCCTGCTCTCTATGTCCATGCTTACCACCTGAAGCCAAAATGGTGGAGGGCTTTAAGGGTTTTGCCCTGGGGTTTCGGGAAGCCATCCACCTCCGAAAGTTTAACAGAGCCGAAAAACTTCCCGATTCATAAGATTTATAACTTCATCTTCGTTAGATAACCCGGTGATACCATGAAGAAGGTGTCAATCCTACTGGCAGCCGTCGTGCTGCTGTCTGTTTTTGGTGTTTTTGCCACACCCATGGCCAGCGCTGCAAGCACAGGAAAGCCAGTGATAGCGGTTGACCTCGCCCACGGTGAGAACCCGAAGGGACTAACCCCTGTTACCTACAAGAACAAGACCCTCACCGACGGAATGCTCGACGTTCTCACCCAGTACACCTTCGTCTACATCGGTGAAACCCAGTACGAGGATGAGCTGGGAATCAAGAGCATAGGAACCAAGATCACCTACGAGGCCCTCCACAATAACAACGTCACCATGCTCGTACTAGGCCAGCCCACGAGTCCGTTTCTGCCCGACGAGATAAAGGCCATCAGAAAGTGGCTCCTCGAGGGTGGCCACGTTCTCTGGATCGCCGGTGACAGCGACTACGGAAACGGCGTCAAGACCCAGCAGTTCGTTGACAGCCTTCTTGACCAGCTTAACCTCACCAACCTCCGCGTTGACCTCTGTTCCGTTGAGGATGCCGTCAGCAACGCTGGCGGAAAGTCCTACCGTGTCGTTGCCTACGATGATCCCTGGAAGGACACCCCCTACAGGAGCATCCTCGTTGAGAACCTCAAGCACGACGGCAAGATACTCGCCCATGGACCGGGCGTCGTTGCATGGGTTGACAACCCGGACGGAAGCGGAGCCTGGCACCAGCTTAATGAGACCAGCAAACCCAAGGATACCTACGTCATAGTACACTCAAACTCAAGCTCGGACATCACGGAGAACAACCCGCCGGCCGGAAAGGCCTACAGTGCGGGTGAGACTGGCCAGTTCCCGATCGTCGCCGCCCAGATAATCAACATACCCAACAAGAAGCCGGACGTCATCATCGTCAGCGGCGAGACCCCGATAGGTGGCTACGAGCCTATGTGGACCAGCCAGTATTATGGAGTTCAGCTCGACGGCCCGCAAGTCATAAGCAACATCTTCAAGTGGAGCCTCACCATCTCCTCGAAGGGCCTGCCCACCACGACGACGAGCAGCGGTGGCGGTGGAAGCAGCATCTGCGGTCCTGCTTTAATAGTCGGCCTTGCCGCGATACCGCTGCTCCTCAGGAGGAGGAAGTGAACTTCCTCCAACATATTTTTACGTTTGAACCACAGCATTTTTTAATGGGCACCGTTAACCCTTAGCGAAGATTCGGAGGGGTTTCGGATGAAGAAGGCTATGGCCTTGCTCTTTATTCTGGTTCTGGCCATGAGCGTAGTGGCCAGCGGCTGTATCAGCAGTAACGGAGGCGGCGGAACCGCTACGACCACTTCCAGCGGGAAGGGTATAACACTCGTCATCGTGACCAGGCACGACGCGACCATTCAGTACAAGACAAAGCAGCTCTTCCTCAAGAGTGCTATAGCGAAGGAGTACCACATCACCAACCTCAAGTTCATAGGCGTCCCTGAGGCCCTCTGGCCGCAGTACATCAAGCAGGGAGCGGACGTTGGCTGGGGTGGAGGACCGACCCTTTTCGATGACATGTACAAGATGGGCTATCTCCAGCCCATAACCGACCAGAAGATCCTCAACCTCCTTGGGACCAAGATACCAACCGAGCTCGCGGGAATGCCAATGGTCAGAAAAGACCAGAACGGTAAGGTTTACTGGATAGCCGCGGCGCTCTCATCCTTCGGTTTCACCGTCAACAAGCAGGTCCTTCAGAAGCAGGGGCTCCCGTTCCCACACAAGTGGGAAGACATAGCTTCACCGGCATGGGCCCGCGACCCGCCGCAGTACGGTATAGCTGACCCGACCCGGAGCACTTCAAACACGAGGATCTACCAGATCATCCTCCAGGCCTTCGGCTGGGACAAGGGATGGCGCATAATGACCATCATAGCGGCCAACTCCAAGGTCTACGAGGCCAGCGATGCCGTCAGGGATGCGGTCATAAACGGTGAGATCGCGGCAGGGAACACCATCGACTTCTACGGTTACACCGCAATGAAGCAGAACCCGAACTGTGTCTACGTCATCCCGAAGGGGGAGAGCATTATCAACGGCGACCCGATAGCGCTCCTCAAGTACAGCAAGCACCCGCAGGCGGCCCAGGCCTTCATCTACTGGGTCCTCACCCAGGGACAGGCAGTCTGGATGAGCCCAGACATCAACAGGCTTCCGATATGGGGCGGCATATTCAACCAGACCATCACCCAGCAGTACGCCAGCGTCCTCTTCAACGGAAAGTTCGTCGGAAAGACCTACGGTCAGGCCAGGCCGGCCCTCCTCAAGGCCTACAACCTTGCCATACACAGCAAGGGAATACCGTTCAACGACAAAGAGGCACTCGCCACCGTCAACACCCTCCAGTACTACTTCAAGGCCACCCTCATCGACACCAACGGTCCTCTCCACGAGGCGTGGATAGCGATGGTGAAGGCACTCAAGGCAGGAAAGATAACCCAGGCCCAGTTCAACAAGCTTGAAGAGGAGCTCACCGCGCCGATCCAGTTCAAGGACCCGCTCACCGGCCAGACCACGACCCTAACCGAGGACTATGCCAAGAAGATAAACGACAAGATAGCCACCGATGCAGCCTTCCAGAGCCAGATAATGCAGGAGTGGAGGACCGCCGCCCAGGCGAAGTACAACAAGGTTCTCCATGACCTCCAGTCCATGGAGGGCTGAAGTCTCTCCCATTTTCTTCTTCCGTTCTATCTTAGAACCCAGAAGTGGTTTGACAGACTAATGCGGTTCGAATTTTAAAACGCGCTTTTCAGAAACCTTTAAAACCCACTCCGTCAAAACCGGTAGGAGGTTACGGCACACAAAACTGAAGGAGGTCAAGGAAATGGCGGTCAACAAGTGGGTGGAGAGATTCTTCGGCACCCCGATGCCAGACTCCGTCGTCATAACGTCGTTTCTGTTCCCGCTCCTGTACCTGATAGGTTTCCTCGTTATACCCGTTCTCGTTATGCTCCTGACGGCCTTCGTCTACAACGGCCACATATCGATCTACTGGTTCAAGAGCATCTTCGGCGCACCGTACTACTTCAATCCGCTGCACCCATCGGGCTCCCTGGTCCAGCTGATACCCTGGGGCAACCAGCAGGTCTACTACTTCTCCGGCTGGGACTTCGGTGTGGTCATAAACTCCATCGTGGTCTCCATCAGCGTCATGATCTTGGCAACTATCCTCGGCGTTGCGTTCGCCTTTGTCATGGCACGCTACGACTTCCCGGGCAAGAACATCGTCAGAATCCTGCTCTTCGTCCCGCTCCTCGTTACACCTTTCGTCAACGTCGTCGTGGTCAAGAAGATGTTCCTTCCGAACGGGCTGATAAACTGGATCTTCTACCAGCACCTCCACCTCTTCCCCCACCCGATATGGATCGACGGTCTCGTCGGCGTCGTCATCGCCCAGTCGATGACCTACTACCCGATAGTCTACCTCAACGCCTACGCGAGCTTCATCAACATCGACCCAAGCCTCGAGGAGCAGGCCGAGAACCTCGGAAGCAGGGGCTTTCACCTCTTCAGGACGGTGACCTTCCCACTCGCCCTCCCGGGAATAGCGGCAGGAGCGGCGCTCGTGGGAATATTCAGCCTCGAGGACCTTGCCGCGCCAATAGTCTTCCAGGGAAGTGCGATAGCCAAGAAGCTGATGTCGTTCCAGATCTACAGCTCCTTCGTTTCAGGATTCGCTGTGGGTAACCCACAGATGGCAGCGCTGGCCCTCGTCATGCTCACCATAGCCCTCATAATCTTCCTGGCAATCCGCTGGTACGTCGGGATGAAGCAGTACGCCATGCTCAGCAAGGGCGGAAGGTGGAAGCCGAGGGTCGCCAAGCCCAGGCTCTGGCAGGCCGCGGTCATCTACCTGATCGTAATACCCGCCCTCCTCATAACAATATTCCCACAGATCGGAGTCGTTCTGCTGGCCTTCTCAAAGCGCTGGTATGGCACCTGGCCGGAGGGGTTCACGCTCTCCCACATGGAGGCACTGCTCACCCAGCCTGACATCCTCAGGGTCATCGAGAACAGCCTGCTCTACTCCACGGTGGCGATATTCATCATCATCCTGCTCTCACTGACGGCCTCCTACGCCGCAGGAAGGTTCAAGAAGGCCAAGCTCGCGCCGATCCTCGACAGCCTCGCAACCATACCCATAGCCGTTCCGGGGATAGTTATAGCAATGAGCTATTTCTTCTTCTTCTCGACGGTTCCGCCCTTCAAGGGAACCGCCCTCGACCCGACCAATTTACTGGCCTTCTTCCCGGGAGCGGCACTCATCCTGGCCTACTCGATAAGGCGTCTGCCCTTCGCGGCACGTTCAATAGCCGCAGGAATCCAGCAGGTCCACGTCTCCCTTGAGGAAGCCGCGATAAACCTAGGCGCGGGCAGGTGGAAGGCCCTGACGAGCATACTGATCCCCATGATACTCCTGAACCTCCTCGGTGGGGCAATGCTGAGCTTCGTCTACTGTATGAGCGAGACCAGCGTTGGCATCACCCTCGGTTCAATAAACTCCACATGGTACCCGATAACCGCGAAGATGAAGGAGCTGATCACCGGATCGGTGGGAAGCGCCAACCTGGCAGCTGCCCTCGGTGTCTTCCTCATGCTCGTGCAGATACTCGCAATAGTGCTCGCCAACGTGATAACCAAGCAGAGGTACTCCTTCATAGGTCTCACATGAGGTGGTCGAGATGGTTGAGGTCAAACTTCAGAACATCGTCAAGAGGTTTGGAGACACCGTCGCCCTCAAGGGCATAAGTCTTGACATAAAACACGGGGAGCTCTTCACCCTGCTCGGTCCAAGCGGCTGTGGAAAGTCAACAACGCTGAGGATAATAGCTGGCCTTGAGTACCCGGACGAGGGTAAGCTCTACTTCGGAGATCAGGACGTGACCTACCTTCCGTCCCACCAGAAGGGGGCCGTCCTCGTCTTCCAGAACTACGCCCTCTGGCCGCATATGACCGTCTTCGACAACGTTGCCTACGGCCTGAAGCTGAGGAAGGTTCCAAAGGAGGAGATAAAGAAGAAGGTAGAGTGGGCCCTCGAGCTCATTAAGCTTAAGGGCTTCGAGGACCGCTACCCGACCCAGTTGAGCGGCGGTCAGCAGCAGCGTGTGGCAATAGCAAGGGCCCTTGTGGTCGAGCCAAAGGTTCTCCTCCTTGACGAGCCGCTCAGCAACCTCGACGCAAAGCTCCGCCTTGAGATGCGCTCGGAGATAAGGCGCATACAGCGCGAGCTTGGCATAACGGTAATATACGTCACCCACGACCAAGAGGAGGCGATGGCGATAAGCGACAGGATAGCGGTCATGAACGTCGGAACCGTCGAGCAGGTCGGAACGCCCAGGGAGATATACGAACATCCGAGGACCGAGTTCGTGGCGAGCTTCATGGGTAAGACCAACGTCATTCCAGCCAAGGTGGTCGAGAGGAACGGCGACCGCGTTACGGTGGAGTTCGAGGGCTTCCGCCTCGACGGCCTTCACTACACAGGAAAGAGCGACAACGTGGTCATTGTCATAAGGCCCGAAAGGATAAGACTCAAGCCCGCTGAAAACGCCGTTTCACTCACAGGAACCGTGGACCTCATCGAGTACTACGGCTTCTTCATCGAGGTCATCGGCCTTTTCGGGGATGTACGCATGATAGCCAGGACCATAAGCGACAGGGAAGTGGGCAACCTCAAACCCACGCAACCAGTTACATTCTACATCAACAGGGACGACATAATCGTCCTCCCGAAGCAACAGCTCTGACTTTTCTACCTTTTTAGGTGATTTTATGCTGGGCAACCTTCAGGAAGGGCAGATCTACGAGGTTCTCCTAGTTACCTCAACTAACATCACCCCGGTTGGCGTCGTGAGGAGGGGAAATGTACTTGAGTTCAAGCTTTTTCCTGGAAGAAGCTTCAGGGATCTCCTCGAAAATCCCCTTGCCTCAGTTCAGGTGACCAACGACGTTGAGCTTATCGTAAGGCTCGCCCTCAACCTTCCGGCGGGAATCAACGTCCTCAACGGGGAAAAAGGACGCTGGATAAAAGGCCTCCCGGGCTGGTACGGGCGGGTCGAACACCGCGTAGAAAAGTGGAAGGACCGAATAGGGGAGGCGGAGGTTCTCCTGGGGAAGTTCCTTCCAGAGGGGAAAATCGAGGGTTCTCTCGAGCCGGTTCCCATCAGCCGGGCGGACTGCTACCTGCTGGAGATGGCCGTTCATTTCACAAGGTTCCTCGTATCCAGAGACCCGGGGATGGCAGCTAGGGTCCTTGAACTCCACCGGGAATACCGTCGCCTTGGAGGCAGTTCAGAGGTTGCTGATTACATTGTGGAACGTATTGAAGAAGGCGTTTGAAGGAGAAACAGGAAAACTTTTAACGTACTTTCAGCGCACATTACTTGGTGATACCATGGCCAAGCGGCTACTAGCAGGTATGGCCCTTTTGATTAGCGTCCTCGCCCTTCTTGGGGCGGTCCCAGTGAACGCTACTTCAAGTCAGTACAGCACGACCTACAGTAAGTACCTCTACCAGCCAGCACCGGCCGTTCCGGCCTTCGCGATCCCGGGCGGAAACTTCACCCTTCACCTAAAGGGGGACATTCAAGGCATAGATTCAGTAATCGCAGTCTCAGTTCTTCACGGTCCCTACCGACTCCATATTTTGGAGTCAAGCTTCAGCAAAGGGGGGCCGAACTACGCTGTGATAGCGGTTCCCGACGACATAGCCCCGGACGACTACTTCCTATTGATAAAGACAAACAAGGGAACCCTAGTTCTCCCGAACGGCCTGAAAGTATTCAAAGAATGGCCCAAGACCCTCACAATAGGCTGGGTGAGCGACACCCACGTCACCAGCAGTGCGAAGATAGGCTACGTCTGCGGCCCCTACTTCCAGCACAGCATCTACAAGCTCGAGCAGATGTGTTCGAACCCGATACCACTCCACAGCGTCGTCGCGACCGACAGCGCCTACACTTACTGGGCGATGCAGAGGCCCACCCTCATAATCAACACCGGTGACGACGTTGACAGCAGCAACGACCTCGTTGGCTACACGATAATGTACAACATTATGGAGCACGCGGCTGCAGCAGGTCAGGCCCACCTAAGCATAAAGGGCAACCACGACAACCCGCCGGTCATCTACAGTCAGCTCATAGGGCCCCCGGTGTTCTACGTCACTATCGGCAAGTTCCTCATAATAGGCCTCGACACCGGCGGCGATCGCGGCTGGCCTACCATGGACGAGATAAAATGGATGGAAAAGGTTCTCAACGAACACCCCGGGTACACCCCGATAATCCTCTACCACCACCCGTTCTTCTTCGCCCCGCGCTGGAACTATCTCGGTGGTAAGATAAGCGGTCTCGACCCGAGCAACGACGCTGACTGGGCTCAGCTTGAGAAGTACATCGGAAACTACTGGAGGGGCAACCTCACCGTCGCCAGACGCTTCCTAGAGGACGTCGTCAAGTACAACATCCCGCTCACCATGAGCGGCCACATCCACCACGACATGTACTGGGTCTACACCGACAAGGAGGGTCACACCCACTACTTCCTCACGCTCACCTCCACAGGCGCCCCGGACAAGGAGAGCAACCCGCCGAGCAACCCCAAGCACAGTCCGACCTGGTACGGAACCAACCTCGTCGTCATCAGCCAGAACGGAAGCGTTGAGATGCCCCTCACGCCGGTCAAGTTCAACGGGAACAAGGTTACCAGCGACTTCATCAGCATCCCCGTCCCGCAGGAGTTCATGATATTCCGCCACAACACGGACTTCGGAACCGTTGCCAAGTTCATCAACGAGCTCAACCACACCGTAACCGGCCCGATAACCTTCGTCATCCCGGAGGGCGCCAAGATAGATCCCGAGCACACCAACATAACCTACAAGGTTCTCGGCGAGAGGACCATCGGCGACAGGACGTACCTCATGATAAACGCCAGCGTTCCGGTTGGGGTTTCCCAGATAGTCATAGACAAGGGGCCCGACACGGAGAAGCCGGTTCTCCAGATAGCATATCTCCAGCCGACCCACCCAGCCCCAGACCAGCAGTCAATGCTCTACTTCACCGCCCAGGACAACCTCGGAATAAGGGACCTCTACGCCCAGATCTACGATTCGAACGGAAAGCTCGTCACCTACGGCAAGGTGGACAAGTTCCCGGCCGAGCCCGGAAGCGGAAAACCGACCAACACTTTCTACACCGTCGAGCTTCCTCCGCTCAAGCCCGGCAAGTATAAGGTTGAAGTTGTCGCCGTGGATTTCTACGGCAACAAGGCGACCGTCTCACAGAACCTTAACATAGCCAGTCCGACGTCAACCACTTCTACCAGCAGCTCGAGCACCAGCACGACGAGCAGTGGCGGCGGCATCTGCGGTCCGGCATTGATAGTCGCCCTCGCGGCAATACCGCTCCTCCTCAGGAAGAGGAAGTGAACCCTTTTCTTCCTTTTGTTTTCTCCAGGAAGGTTTTTAAACCGTGCCCATAAGGCCCAACCGGTGATGATGGGTGAGGTTCAAGGGCAAGGCCTTTGGAAACACCGTGAGGATGGAGTTTGATATCCTCACTCTGGGCGAGCTTAAAATCGATGACCTGAAAGATTTTGACGTTGATTCCATCAAGATAGAACTCAAGCCCGGGGCCTCAGGAATAAAGATCATCGGAATATGGGAAGGAAACGTTGAGGAGAGCGGTGAGGGCATAAGGAGGGCCCTTGAGGAGAGTTACAAGCTCCGCGAGAGGATACTCAACCGGATAAAGAGCAAGACAGAGGCCATAAGGAGCACCATGCAACAGCTTGGCTTCACCGAGGAGGTAGAGGGCTACGGGAACTCCCTTCGCTTCGTTAAGAAGGTTGGTCCCTACAGCATAGTTGTCATAGCATCAACAATGGACGACATCCTCCGGGTCGAGGTCTACGGAAACGACAAGAAGATCATCAGTCCTGAACTGGAGAGCATCTTCGAGGACGTTGAAGTGGAGGAGCTTGAGGTTTATGACTTCGATGACGGTAAAGAAGAGCGGCTCGTCATAAACCTGGAGATACCAAAGAACGAGGGAAAGCCCGAGAGGAAGATCGTAGAGGCCATAAGGATGATAGAGAGTATGCTAATGGCCTGA
>WAMH01000055.1 GCA_015522395.1 Thermococcus sp.
CCTCTCAGTGTCGTAAACAACGTTGGCTATCCTGCTGAGCCTCTCTCCGGCCGGGCCTATCATGGCTATGCTCGCCTTCGGATGCTCCTTCCATGTCTCCCTGGCAACCTCGTAGTTACCCCTGCCCCAGAGGTGGCTTGCATCTCTAATCTCGACTTCTCCATTGTAGACATATAGATAGACCGGCTCCCCGCTCTTCCCCTCGATTATCAGTGCATCGAAGTGCCCCTTCAGCTTCGGTCCGAAGGCGTCTCCACCGCTGGAATCGCTTATCAGTCTCGTCTCGGGGCTTTTGCTGACGGCTATTACCTTACTCGAACCCGGAACGAGGCCCGTCAACCCCCCCGGCGCGAAGACGAACTTGTTGGCCTCACTCAGCGGGTCGGTGCACGGTGGGACCTCGCGGTAAATCAGGTAGTAGCCGAGGCCCTTCCCGCCTATGAACTTCCTTATCACCTCATCAGGCAGTTCCTCGTAGGTAACCTTTCCCTCCGTCAGGTTGACGCGGGCTATTCTGTTGTGGTAGCCGTACATCAGAGGCACCTCCTCACTTTTTCCCTATCCTCCTTCGAGAGGCGCCAGCCCATCGCCCCAAAGTTCTCCTCCACGTGCTCCTTCCTACCGGCCTTGGGAATCGCCATAACGTTCTCCTCCCAGATGAGGTAGTTTAAAGCGACCTGAGCGGCAGTTCTTTCGTATTTCCTCCCAATCTCGGCAAGGCATTCGTTTCTAGCTAACGTTCCCTTCTCCAGTGGAGTGTATGCAATCAACACCACCTTTTCCTTTTTCATGTAATCAAGCAGACCACTCGTTTCGGGCCACCTATCGCGGAGCGAATATTTTACCTCGTTCGCCACAATCTCGTACTTTCTCATGGCTTCCTGGCTTCTTTTGAGCAGTTCAAGGTCGAAGTTGCTGACTCCAATGTATCTGATAAGCCCCTCATCAACGAGCTTTTCCAAAGCGTGAAGGGTCTCTTCGATTCTCTTCCACTCGGTTCCGGGCCAGTGGAGGAGGTAGAGGTCTATGTAGGTGCCGAGTCTCTTTACGCTGGCCCTCGCGGCTTTCCTGGCTTTTTCATAACCGAAGTTCGTCGGCCAGACCTTGCTGATGATGAAGATTTCCTCCCGATAAAAGCCCCCTATCGCTTTTCCAACGAGCTCTTCGCTGTGGCCGGCCCCGTAGAATTCGGCCGTATCAATGAGGTTCATTCCAAGCTCAAGGCCGTAACGGAGGACTTCAACGCTTTCTTTATCCCTTGAGTAGTCGGGACTCTCATAGCCACCGATTCCCCACGTCCCCATTCCTATTGCAGTAACTCGGTCGTCGCCTATTCTCTTAAAATCCAAAACCCCCGCCATCTTCTGCACCGCTTAAGTTAATGCGTCAAACCTAATTAAAGTTTCTGTCTGAACGCTAAAATGGCTAGGTGCATAAAGCCAACGTCTATAAAAATGTGGCTGTTTTTGATGATACCCTTAGTTAGGCGAGTTGAGACTTAGGTATTAGAAAAAAGCTAGAGCTTCTTTTTAGTTAAACCTCTTCGAGCTTCCTCCTCACTTCCTCGGTGTTCCTCCTCGTCTCTTCAAGGGCGTTCTTCAGCCTCTCGAGCTCGACCTTGAACTCGTTCAGCATTTTGTTAACCTGATAGAACGCAAAGATTAGCACAACGAGGATAATAAGGCCGAGGATTATGCTTATCAATCCACTTGGGGTCTGCATGTGTTCACCTCCCCAGGGCATCTTCATCCCTCCTCCAGATTCTTCAGCGTCTCGTTGTCGATGACAATCCTGAACTTCCTTGCCCTGTAATACTTCTTGGCCCTTGGATCGCCGGGATCAAGGCGGAGCTCGCTCTCGACGAGACCAGCTTTCTCAAGCTTCTTGAGATGAAGGTAGAGGAGCTGCCTTGAGATCCCAAGTTCTTTGGCAAGCTCGTAGACGTACCATTCGTTCTCACAGAGCATCTTGAGTATCTTCACCCGTATGGGGTTTCCAAGGGCCTCGCCGATTTTTACAAGCTCATCGATGCTCTGTACCATGGCCACCACGCTGGTGCACTCCTGAACAGTGATACATAAAAAGGCGGGGAAGAATAAAAGCTTTCCGTTAAAGCCTCATCCACTCCCTCCTTTGAGGGAGGAGATTATATGCTCCAGCATGGCCTTGAACTCCTCCCTGTCCAGGTCGTACTTGTACTCAATCTCAACGAGCTTCTCGTCAGGGGTTGCCTCTATTCCCTTCTCCCTCAGCTTCTCTATCAGCGCGTCCGTTGAAACGTTGAACTCCTCGGCGAGCTCCCGGACGGTGTAGTACTTCATCATCATGCCCGTTATGTAGACCGTTGAGTTAGTTGATTCTCCATATGATTCGTATGTTGTTTCCTCTTCGCCCGTATACGCTGAAAACGCCTGGAATCCCACCGCCAGGAGCAGTATTGGTATCACCAAGCCCGTGATTGCCCTTGTCTTTGAACTTCTGAACGCTGACTTAAGCATGACCCACATGCTCTTGAAGCCTATCAGCAGATGAACTCCCACGAGGCCAATCATGATGAAACCCAGATACGTGTGAACGTTGGTGAGAGCCTCCTTGTCCATGCCAAGGAAGGTCCA
>WAMH01000056.1 GCA_015522395.1 Thermococcus sp.
GAAGCCGCCGAAGGAACCCGGTGAGGTAACCCTCAAGGTCGAGGACCTCTGGGTCAGGGGAGACCGCGGTGAGGAAGCCGTTAGGGGCCTCTCCTTTGAGGTTCGCGCCGGAGAGATATTTGGCATAGCAGGTGTAGAGGGCAACGGCCAGAGCGAGCTTATAGAGGCCATAACGGGCCTTAGAAAGGTCGAGAAGGGCAGGGTGAAGGTCAATGAAGTTGATATAACGGGCAAGAGACCCAGGGAACTCTACGACATGGGTATAGCCCATATCCCAGAGGACAGGACGCACATGGGACTGGTCCTCGACATGACCGTGATGGAAAACGCCATTCTGGGAATGCAGTGGAGGAAGGAGTTCTCCAGGTGGGGCCTGATGGACTGGAAGAGCGTTGAGCTTCACACCAGACAACTCATAGAGGAGTTCGACGTCAGTGCCCCCGGCGTCAAGGCCCCCGTCAAGTCCCTCAGCGGCGGAAACCAGCAGAAGCTCATAGTGGCCAGGGAAGTCAGCAAAAAACCGGAGCTCATCGTCGCCGCCCAGCCGACCCGCGGTGTTGACGTGGCATCGACTGAGTACATAAGAAACTACCTCGTCAAACTGAGGAACGAGAACAAGGCCGTCCTCCTCGTTTCGGCGGACTTGGACGAGGTTCTCCAGCTCAGCGACAGGATGGCGATAATGTACGAGGGGCAGTTTATGGGTATAGTGAAACCGGAGGAAGTCACGGAGGAGCAGATAGGCCTCATGATGGGAGGTGTTAAAGCATGAGCTTCTCTGATGAACTACGCGGCTACTGGAAGCCCCTTACCGAGAGTGTTCTGGCGATACTCATCGGGGCCCTGGTAGGTGCCATAGTGCTGTGGCTCAGCGGCTACGACGCCGTAGCTGCATACAAGGCCCTACTGGAGGGCGCCTTCCTTGGGGGAAACTTCGCGGAGACCCTCAGCAAGTCCACCCCGCTCATGCTCACGGCTATAACCTTCGCCATCGGTTCCAGAACGGGCCTCTTCAACATAGGCGCCGAGGGTGCGGTCTACTTCGGCGCCATCACCGCGGTTGGCGTTACGCAGGTTCTTCAAAACCCCCTGACAGGGGTGCTGGCTGGACTGCTCGTAGGTGCGCTCTGGATGCTTCCGGCTGCGGTACTCAAGGTCTACCGGGGCGTCCACGAGGTCATCTCGACGATAATGCTCAACTGGATAGCGTTCTACCTGGCCGGCTGGATGGCGCTGAGCGTCTTAGCCAACCCCGAAAACCCGAACAGCACATTGCCGATACCTCCCGGAGCGAGACTCCCTCTCCTCGTTAAGAACTCCACGCTGTCTTGGGCCTTCATAATAGCCGTCCTGACCGCGATAGTGGTCTACGTTATAATGTGGCACACGAGACTCGGCTACGAGCTCAGGGCCAGCGGCCAGAACCCAAGGGCGGCCGAGTACGGGGGCATAAATCCGAAGGCGGCGGTGATATGGTCCTTCCTCATAGGTGGAATGACGGCCGGGCTGGCAGGCGCTGTTCAGATCATGGGTATACCGCCGAGCTACTCGATAAGTCAGGGGCTGGCCAACGTCTACGGCTACGGTTTTGACGGAATCGGCGTTTCGCTCGTCGGCAGGGACCACCCGCTGGGCATAATCTTCTCGGGGATACTCTTTGGAGCGCTCAACGCGGGTGCGACAAAGATGCAGCAGACGGGCGTTCCGCTTGAGATGGTCAAGGTCATCGAGGGAATAATCATCGTCGCCGTTGCCGTTCCGGGACTGCTGGATCTATTCGCAAGGCTCTTCAGGAGGGGATCCCAGTGAATGAGACGATGATAATCGGCCTTCTCCTGGGTTCGCTCGCGGCCATGGTGCCCATAGTCCTCACCAGCGTCGGGGCTGCGATAAGCGAGAGGGCAGGTGTGGTAAACATCGGCTACGAGGGAATTCTAATGCTTTCAGCCTTCTTCGGAACGATCTCAGCCGAGATTACTCACAGCGGCTGGATCGGCCTTCTCGGTGGCGCCCTTACGGGGCTGGTGTTGGGCGTCGTCCACGGCGTTATAACCGTCTACCTTAAGGGCGACCACGTCATCCCGGGCATAGGCATCAACCTCATAGGCTACGGCGGTGTCGCCTTCGGGATCCTCGCCTACTGGGGAACGGCCGGACAGCATCAGGTTCCGAGCTACGCACAGATAAGCCCTCTCTGGATGGATGCCTTCGGAAACTCCCTCAGCCCGATGGTGCCGATAACCTTCGTGGTTGCTTTCATAGCATGGTGGTTGCTCTTCAAGACGCCCTTCGGGCTGAGAATAAGGGCAGTTGGTGAGAACCCGGAGGCGGCCGATGCGCTCGGGATAAACGTCGAGCTGTACCGCTTCACGGCTGTTTTAATAGCGAGCGCCCTGGCGGGGGTTGCGGGGGCTTATCTGAGCGTGGACTGGCTTGGAACGGTAACGAAAACGATAGCCGCCGGAAGGGGTTTCATAGCGCTGGCTAACATGGTCTTCAGCGGCTGGGATCCCCTTGTGGCCCTCGTTGGAGGCTTTATTTTCGGGTTCTTCGACAACCTGGCAATATACATCCAGAACAACCCCTGGCTGGCGGGTGCAATACCCTGGCAGTTCATAGCTACGCTACCGTACCTCGTGACCCTCATAGTGGTCGCGGGAATAATAGGCAGGGCGAGGCCACCGAAGTGGGACGGAATCCCCTACAAGAGGGAGTGATTCCCCTTTCTTCTTTTGGCAAAAATCAAAGGGATCACTTCTTCAGGATCACGCCCACGGCAGTTCCGAGGACGATGCCAACTAGGAGTGAAATGAGCACGTAGGTTCCGACATCCGGGCCCTGCACAGGTTTCTCAACAGGAGCCCCACCTGATAGGGCCTTGAGTAAAGCCGCCGTGTTCCTTATCAGCAGTTCGGTGTACGGCTCGTCGGTCCCGAAGACGGTTACCCCCGCTATCGGCTTTCCGCTCTTTTCAGCAAGTTCAAAGGCGGCCTTCTTGAGCTGGTCGGGGCTGTCCACTCCGTAAACTATAAGACTGGAGTTCTCGGCCTCTGGGAGGAGCTCGTCAACGCCTATGGCCGGAACCTCCTCCTCGGGCTTTATGGCGGCAATCGCTTTTATTCCCAGCCACTCAATCGCGTACTGGTCGGGGGGCATCTGTATCACGGCCGTCTCGTTTCCTTTCACGAGCGCGCGGTAGGCCCCCACTATGGCGTTTACCCTTGCTTGGAAGTCGTTGTAGTCCCTAAGGTAGACGTCAGCGTTCCCTGGATCAACCTCTTCGAGGGCCCTCTCGGTTGCCCTCGCTATCGCAAGGGCGTTTGTCGGGTCGAGCCATACCCCGTGGGGGTTGTCCTTGTCGTGGTACCATCTCTCGGGCAGGTAGCGGAAGCCCTCCCTTTTGTAGTCGTCTAAAAATAGAGTCTTCCCTTTTATCGTTCCCTCCGCCTGTAGCTCGGCTATCTTCTTCTCAACGGGCAGGTGACCGCCGGTGGTCACTATGATGTCTGCCCTACTGAGTAGGTTTATCTGCTCCGCGGTGAGCTGGTAGTCGTGGGGATCGACGCCCGCTGGAATGAGGTATACGACCTGAACTGAGTTCCCGAAGGCATCCTTCACTATCCCCGCCAGGGGGGCGATAGTAGTTACCACTAGTGGCCTGGTCTGTTCCGCCGAGGCGTTCTGTGGGATTAAAAGGGCGATCAGAACTATGAGGGCAAGCAACGCTGCCTTTCTCATCACACTCACCGATGGGCATTGAACGTTTCGGTTTAAAACCCATCGCATAGAAAGGGAAGCAAAGGACTCAGTAGGAATCCCTTCCCTCTCTGCTCTTTATGTGGGGCTTTCCGATTGCTATGGTGAAGCCCTTGAAGCTGTCGTCCTTCCTGTTGAACTCTATCGCGAGCGGAAGGTTGTTGTCCTCGTTGAAGACTATCCTCACTATCCTCGCGCGCGAATGCTCGCTGAGGTAGTCCTCCTTCAGCTCCTCGTAGTTGTCGATGACGTCGTTGATGCTCTCGCTGTGCATCTCGTATATCTCGTTCGCGTAGACGCTGTGGTTTTTGATCTCATTGACCTTTTCCTTCCTGTTCATTCCGACACCCTCAGGCTTTGCGCCAGGCTCCCTCGCGGAACTCAAAAACCTTCCTGCGCTCGGCCATGCGGAGCGCTTCCTCGAGCTTGCCCTTCGGAACCTCGAGGCCGTGAAGCTCTTTGAACAGTTCGACGATTTCATCGGTGGTTAAGGTCTCCTTCTCCTCAAAGAGGTTGTTGACGAGGTTTATCATGTCCTCAACGAAGTTCCACGGGAAGACTATCCAGGCCCAGTCTATCTCCTCGCCGTAGTAGTCCGGCTTGAAGCGCGAACCTCGTATCGTGAGGAGAGTGGCGACCCTTATCTCCGCCGGCTTCCGGCTTTCAACGTAGTTCTTCGCGAGGGTGAGGCTCTCGCCGGTGTCGCTGATGTCGTCGACTATGAGAACTTTCTTGCCCTCAAGGTTGTAGTTGCTGCTGTACTTGAGCTTTGCCTTTCCGTCCGGAGTTGCCGTAACGCCCCAGTGCTCCACCTTGAGGCTGACGAGGTCTTTGACGCCTAGGTAGTCGCAGTACAGACGCGCGGCAACCCAGCCGCCCCTTGCAAGGCCTACAATGACATCTGGCTCCCAGCCCTCTTCGAGGACCTTCCAGGCGCCCTCCCTGGCCCATCTTTCGATGTCTTCCCAAGAAGCGAGTTTTGCAGGAAACTTCTTCATTGGATTTCCCTTAATTAAGCGGACGGGGGGTTATATTTAAGGGTTTTGCTCCGGATTTTGACAGGAGAATGGCAAAAGTAGAGGAGCTTCAAACCCTCACTCTCTTCCAGACGGTTCCCTGCGGCGTGTCCTCGAGCTGAATCCCAAGCTCCCTCAGCTCGGCCCTTATCTTATCCGCCAGCGCGAAGTTCCTCTCCTTCCTGAGCTGGGAACGGACCTCTATGAGAAGCTTTATCAGCTCTCCCTCCTCGCCGGCTTTCTGCTCCCTGAAGTAGTCCTCAAAGATGCCGAAGACCTCGCTGACAGCCCTGAAGAACTCCCAGGCCTTCCTCAGTATGCTCTCCTTCGGCGTCTCCACCTGGGTCAGGTAGCGGTTGATCGCGTTTGATGCCTCAAATACTGCCTTCAGAGCCTCAGCTGTGTTGAAATCATCATCCATTGCCTCGTAGAACTTCTCCCTCGCGTTCCTTATTGCCTCGTAGGCCTCGAACTCCGGCTCTTCCCAGCGGAAGGAGATCTCTGCCCGCTCCATCGCCACGCGGATGTTCTCGAGGGTGTTATACAGGCGCTCCAGGTTGTTCTTGGCGTGCTCCATGCCCTTCTCTGTGTAGTCGAGCGGTGAGCGGTAGTGCCTCTGGAGTACGAAGAGCCTTATCACCTCGGGGTCGTAGCGCTTCAGAGCTTCGCGTATCGTGATGAAGTTTCCGAGGCTCTTGCTCATCTTCTCGCCGTTGACCATGAGGAAGCCGGTGTGCATCCAGTAGCGGACCCACTCGTGGCCGGTGCATGCCTCAGTCTGCGCAATCTCGTTCTCGTGGTGCGGGAAGATGAGGTCATTTCCGCCGCCGTGGATGTCGAAGCTTTCTCCGAGGTATTTGGTACTCATCGTGGAGCACTCTATGTGCCAGCCGGGCCTCCCCTCACCCCATGGAGAAGACCACTTCGGCTCGCCGGGCTTGGCCTTCTTCCAGAGGGCAAAGTCCTCCGGATTCTTCTTCCCCTCGCCAGGCTCAACGCGCGCTCCCTTAACGAGGTCCTCGACCTTTATCCCGCTGAGCTTGCCGTAGTCCTTGAACTTGCGGACTTCAAAGTAGACCCCATCGCTGCCCTCGTAGGCGTATCCCTTCTCTTGGAGCTTCCTGATGAATTCTATGATGTCCCCGATGTGCTCGGTGACGCGCGGATAAACGTCGGCCGGCTTGACCTTCAAAGCCGCCATGTCCTCCAGGAAGTAGCGCAGAAACTTCTCGGCGAGCTTCTTCGGGTCTTCACCGGTTTCGTTCGCCCTCTTGATGATTTTATCGTCTATGTCCGTGAAGTTCATGACCATCAGAACGGTATATCCCTTGTGCTCGAAGTAGCGCCGGACCACGTCGAAGGCTATGTAGGTTCTCGCGTGGCCGATGTGGGTGTAATCGTAAACCGTTGGCCCGCAGACGTACATCCTGACCTCGCCCTCTCTGAGCGGCCTGAACTCCTCCTTCTGCCTCGTCTGGGTGTTGTATATCCTTATGGCCATCTTCACCACCGGGAGAACTTGGGGAGTTCTCTTATTAGGTTATCGCCCCTCCGGCAAACGGCAAAAGCTTAAAAAGCAACCCCCACAATCCGGGGTAGAGCAGGAAAAGGAGGTTACGATGATGGCGATTCAGAAGGGAGACGTCATAAGGCTTCACTACACCGGAAAGGTCAAGGAGACCGGTGAGATATTCGACACCACCTATGAGGA
>WAMH01000057.1 GCA_015522395.1 Thermococcus sp.
GGGACGAAGATTCACACGGCAGATGAACTGGAGAGGGCTAAGGGCCACGAGCTCATAAGGCTCTGCGAGGAAGCGGACGGATTCGCACAGGTTTATCCGGAGCACAAGTTCAAGATAGTCAAGGCCCTTCAGGAGGCAGGCCACAAGGTAGCCATGACCGGCGACGGCGTGAACGATGCCCCCGCACTCAAGCAGGCGGACGTGGGGATAGCTGTTTCAGGCGCAACGGACGCGGCAAGAGCCGCCGCGGACATCGTGCTCCTGGCCCCTGGAATAAGCGTTATAAAGAACGCCATAGTCGAGGCCAGGAAGATATTCCAGAGGATGTACAGCTACGTTATCTACCGCATAACAGAAACGATAAGGGTCCTATTCTTCATAACCCTCAGCATACTGGCCTACAACTTCTATCCAGTGACCGCGGTAATGATAATCCTCCTGGCGTTGCTCAACGACCTGCCGATAATCACCATAGCCTACGACAACGTCAGGATAAATCGCTGGCCGGAGAAGTGGAACATGCGCGAGATACTGACGGTCTCGACGATAATAGGGAGCATGGGCGTCATAGAGACGTTCCTGCTGATGTGGATACTCATAAACTACTTCGGAATCTCCTACAGGACAGCAACGGGACTCGCACTGATACAGAGTATGATATTCCTGAAGCTCGCGGTTGCGGGGCACCTGACGATATTCGTCACGAGGACGAGGGGGCCGTTCTGGAGCATAATGCCCGGCAAGTGGCTCTTCTGGAGCGCCGTGGGAACAAAGATACTGGCGACGCTGATAGCGGTCTACGGCTGGGGCGTGGCCGCGATAGGATGGAAGTACGCGGCTTTAATCTGGGTCTACTGCATAGTCTGGTTCTTCATAGAGGACATCACAAAGAGGGCCGCATACAGGTTCTTCAGCTGGGAGGTCGAACACCAGCGCCACAAGGCGGCCTTCTGAGTTCCTCCTTCTTTTTCCTTTTTCAATCCATTTCAAAAAGAGCCAGAAAGGGAGGAATCAACGCCTCATCACTATACTCGCGTATCCAACTACCGCGTCCGTCGAGCGGCTCACCTCGTAGCTGGTCGTGTAGTGCAAAAGCTCGGCCTCAACCGCCCCAGCGAGGCGGGAATAGACTATCGCCGTTCCAACGCCACCGGGCCCGCACATGGTATGGCGCATTTCCCTCAGCTCGAGGAACATGCCCTCCACGTCAAAGTCAAGGATTCTCCTGATTAGCCTGAAGTCCCACTCCTTGATTCTATGCGGGAGCTCATCGGCCCGAACCCTAAACGGCACGTAGCCATAAACCGGGCCGTAGTGCATGAAGTCCGTGCTGGCTATGACAACCACGTCCCTGCCGAGTTCCTCACTGGCTTCGAAGATTGCCTTTCCAAGCGCCCTCGCGACGTCTTCGTCCTGAATGCCGAGGGTTATCGGGACGATTTTAACGTCCTTTCCGGCTTTCTCAGCGAGATACTGGATGAAAGGAACCTGCACCTCTATGGAATGCTCGTATTTATGGGCCAGCTCGTCCAAATCAGCAATTCCCGATAGCTTCGCTATGGCCTTTGCCATCTCAGCATCGACCTCTATGCTCCCCAGAGGAGTGAGCCACTCGCCCTCAGGATAGACTGCTATGGGCGAGCCCAGGCCGGTATGGTTCGGCCCGAGGATTACGAAGGTCTCGGGCAGGCCGTCCTCAAATATCGCCTTGTATGTCCTGCTGGCAGTGTAACCCGAGAATACGTAACCAGCGTGGGGCGCAACTCCGGCTGTGATTTTCCTCTCGCTTCCTTCCTCCCCCAGGTCGCTGAAAAACTCCTCCAGCATCTCTATGAGCGTATCGTCAGCCGGATAGAAGCTTCCGGCAACCGCTGGATACCTAATCATCTCCCTCACCTCCACCCTTTACTAGTTGTGAGACTTTAAATACCTTCGGTTAGTTTAAGGCCCGAACCAGTGAGGGGTAGCAGAACCCTCGAGCCTTCGGCAATCTCACCGGTCTCAATCAGCCTCCAGAGGGCGCTTAGAACAACGGCCGAGGTGGGCTCAACGAGAAAGCCCGCCCTCTTCAGCCAGCTCAATGCCTCCTTGGTTTCAATTTCATCAACGCTAACGCAGAGGCCGCTGGTTTCTTCCAAAACCCTTTTCATTTCCTCAAGGCGCGGGGGGTTTGGAATGGCTATCCCATCTGCCAGGTTGTTCTTTACGGGGGAGCGCTCGCAGAGGCTCTCATAACCGGAAGCCTGGACGGCCACAAAGATGGGAAGCTTTGCTATCTCGCCCATCTTCTCAAGCTCCCTGAAACCCTTCCAGAGGCCGAGGAAGAGCGTTCCACTCCCAGTTGGAACCAGAACGTAGTCAGGAAGGTCGACCTGCTCGTAAACCTCGAATGCAACCGTCTTGGTCCCCTCGATAAAGTAGGGGTTGAGCCAGTGGGAGACGTAGGTTAGGCCCTCTCTCTCCGCGAACTCCTCGGCTTTGCCGTGGACGGCCATCCTGTCTCCATCAACGAAGTGGAGAACGGCACCAAGCCTCTGGAGGAGGGAAACCTTCCCGGGCATTGCATTGTAGGAGACGAAGATATGTGCCTTTATGCCCGCCGGGAGGGAGTAGAGTGCAAAGCTCAGGGCGGCGTTTCCGGAACTGTCGAGAACGACCTCTCCGATTCCCTCCTCCATGAGCTTCCCCACGGTTACGAAGGTTCCCCTGTCCTTGAAGGAACCGCTGGGCTGGAGGTAGTCGAGCTTGAAAAGGGCCAGGACGCCGTTGATGTCAAGTGGAACGGTTGGAGTTATTGCCGGAACGGCCGGGGGGAGGTAGTTGCCGCCAACGGGAAGAAAGTTGAGGTAGCGACGCATGTCCAGGTAATTCAACAGACTCCCGAAGAAGTCGTAGTGCTCCCTCTCAACGAGCAACGTTCCTCCGCAGTCGCATCTCAAACGGAAGCTCTCTGGATAGGTCTTCCCACAGCGGGTGCATCTGAGCATGCTCCCAACCCCAAAGGCTTTTTAGTTTACCGTCGATTATAGTGCACAAACGCATAAAAAGGTGGTTGCCATGGTAGAGAAGTTTATCTCCGCTGAGAGA
>WAMH01000058.1 GCA_015522395.1 Thermococcus sp.
ACCCTCCCGTCGAGCCACCTGATGACCTGTCTGTCCCGTTCCCTGTACATCGCGATTGTGCCTCTCTCCGTGAGCCTCGTGTTGTAGATGACGGGCATCGAGTAGTATTCCCATACCTCGGGAAAGAGCTCGTCGCTAAGCTCTCCGACGAATTCCCTAAAGCGCTTGTTCTCCTCCTCAACGAGCTTCAAAACGCGCTCATCGCTGAGGTTCTCCATCCAGACATAGGAGTCTTCCATTGAAACCACCGTTTTAGCGTCGAAGCACGGGATAAAAAGGTTGTGAAGTACTTCACGTGAAGGCACAGAGGACGTCGAAGAAAGCCGAACCGAGCCAGTGGAGGAGAAAGCTCGGGAGAAAACTACCGCTCTCGAGGTCGAGCCACGAGAAGACTATACCCGCGACGAAGGAGTAGGGAACCTCTATCCCGGGCTTTCCGATGTGGGCGAGGGTGTAGGGGACGTCCTGGGCCAGTATCGCGAGCCACCTGTTCTTGCCCGCGAGGGGCATGAGGAGAATCCCACGGTAGAAGGCCTCGTTGGCCAGCATTATGGCCCCCATCGCGAGCTCTTTAATTGCGAAATCCAGCGGACCGGAGAAGCTGAAGATGGGATAGTAATCCTTCATCGACGGAATCGTTGTGCCGTAGATACTCAAGGGCACCGTGGCCATGAGGAGAATGAACGCCACTCGGTAGCCTCTTCTGTTTCCTGTTCTGAAGCCCACCTCCTCTCCGCTGAAGCCAAAGAGCCGCGCAAGAAGAAGGGGGATCGCCACGAAGAACAGGACGTTGTAAAACGCCCAGCGAAAGATTCCACCCCCGCTGTAGCGCACGGCGAGGATAAGAGGAAGTGAGAGCGCGTAAAGGACGTAGGGATTTCTCCTGACCCGCATGGTTTTGGAAAAGTTGGGGAGGGATAAAAGCTTTTCACTCCTTTCCGGCTTCCTTCTCCTCTGCGGCCTTGGTCTTCTTCTTGCTGGAGGTCTTCTTAGTGGTGGTCCTCCTCGTCTTCCTGCCCTTGGTGGTCTTCTTCGTGCTCTTCTTGGGCTTTTCCTCGGCCTTTTCCTCGGTTGCCTTGTTCTCTTCCTTGGTTTCCTCAGCGGGCTCTTCCTTCTGCTCCTCCTCGGCAGGCTTCTCCTCAGTCTCCTCGGCAGGGGTCTCGTCCTTTTCCCCGGTTTCTTTCCCCTTCTCGACGAGAGGCTCGCTGACCGTTTCCTCAAGCTCCACGGCCTCTTTGGACTCCTCCTCTTTCTCCGGGGGCTTGAGCAGTTCGTCAACGCTCGGCTTGAAGGTTATCTCCTCGTAGCCGATGAACTTCAGGTCGCTCTCGAGGAGTATCTCGCCGAGGACGAGGGTGTTCTTGTCAACCTCCTCAAGAACTGGGGTGAAGTCAACCGTGACGTCCTTCTCGCCGACCTCGATTATGACCTTCTCCCTATCGACGCTCGGCATGCGAAGCTCCATGAGGGCCTTGACCTTCTCGATCGGGTCATCTATCTTCTCGATGACCTCGACCTCGTAAACGAGGTGCTTACCTGCATAGGGGTGGTTGAAGTCGACCCTAACGCGGCCACCGCTGACGGTGAGAACCCTTCCCTTGAGCTTCCTGCCGCCCTCGGTCTCTATCTCAATCGGCATTCCTGGGAACGGGTAGATGCCCTGCCTTCTGAACTGACCGAGGGTGAAGGTCTTTATCAGCTTTGGATCGCGCTTGCCAAAGCCCTTCTCTGGCGGGACGGTTATCTCGTACTTCTTTCCAACTTCAAGGCCCTCAAGCTGTTCATCGAGGCCCTTAAGAACGTGGCCGGCCCCAACAGCTATTGGAACCGGGCCGTAGATGCCCTTCTCGCTGTAAATCCCGGCCTCCTTGGCGACATCCTCGTAGGTGGTGTCGAATATCTCGCCGGTCTCCTTGACCTTTCCGGTGTAGTGAAGCCTTATGACGTCTCCCTTCTGAATCGCCATCATCGTAACCTCCTTTTCCTGCTCTACCCCGGATTGTGGGGGTTGCTTTTTAAGCTTTTGCCGTTCGT
>WAMH01000059.1 GCA_015522395.1 Thermococcus sp.
CCGATCCCACAACCATAGGCTTTCGCCTGAAGACCTCTGCTGGAGACATCTCCTACATCCCCGACACTGCCTACTTCGAGGGACTGAGGGAGTGGCACGAGGGGGCGAGGCTCCTCATAGCGGCGGTGACGAGGCCGAGGGACATGGGGATTCCGTACCACCTGAGCACCGACGACATGGTCGAGATGCTGAAGGCAATGGAGCGGAAGCCGGAGGCTCTTATAATGAGCCACATCGGCATGAAGATGCACTTTGCGAACCCCTACAAGGAGGCAAAGTACATCGAGACGGTAACGGGCGTAAAGACCTACGTCGCTAAAGAGGGCTTCCGCGTAATAATGGAAAAGAACGAGATAGCGGTCAGGACACTCAGGCCGGCGAGGTTCGTTTAGTCCCTCCTTGGCCCTTTTCCCTTTTGAGTTCCTCGACGGCCTTTGCAACCGCCGAGTACGCCATCTCAAAAAGTTCGTTCCTTCTCCTCTCGCTCGGCGCCTCGACGACGACCCTTATCTTTGGCTCGGTTCCGCTGGGCCTCACGAGAATCCACGAGCGGTCCTTCAGGTTGAAGCGGTAGCCGGAAATCGTGAGGGTTTCCCTTATCTCGTCTTTGAGCTTCTCCTCAAGGACTTTTGCGGCGCTCTCAACGGCTTTTCCCTTCAGTTCATCCGGGCAGGGGACGTTCTTCTTCGTGAGGTAGAACTCCGGGACGTTCTCCCTCACTATCTCCGACAGCGGTCTGCCTTCCTCGTCTATCATCTTTATGAGCAGTCCCATCGTCACGAAGCTGTCTATCCAGGGTCCAAAACGCGGATGAACGAGCTTCCAGGGTTCGGCCGCGAAGATGGCCTTATAGCGCTTTATCCCGTCGTGGGGCTGGCCGAGCGGTATTCTCACGACCCTTCCGCCGGCTTCCTCAACGACATGGTCTATCCTCGAGCCTGTGTCGATTGAGACAACGACGGTTCCGCCGCCGTGCTCCTCAACGTAGCGCTTCGCGAAGAGCGCTATTACGGTGTCCTCCGTCAGGTAGTTTCCCTTCTCGTCGAAGACAGCTATCCTGTCCGCGTCGCCGTCCTGGGCTATGACGAGGTCAGCGCCAAGCTCCCTCGCGAGCTTTCCGAGGTAGGCTATGTTCTCGTACCTCGGTTCGGGCTTCCTGCCCGGGAAGTGGCCGTCGACGTGGGCGTTTATGCTTACCACTTTGGCACCCATCTCGCGGAGGAGGTAGGGAGCAAGAACGCTTCCGGCCCCGTTGGCACCGTCGTAGAGGATCTTTAGATTGGTCTCGTGGTTCACAAAGTCGAGAACAGCTTTGATGTAGTCGTCGATGACCTCGATGGGCTTTACAGACTTTATCTCATCCCACTTAGCCTTTCTGAAGTTTCCGGAGGAGTGGAGTTCCTCCAGTTTTTTTTCCTGCTCGACGTAGAACTCGGTTCCGTCGCCGTTGAAGACCTTTATTCCGTTGTCGGTCGGCGGGTTGTGGCTGGCGGTTATCATCACTCCCCCGTCGGCGTGCTCCCTCGTTGCCCAGGCTAGAGCCGGCGTTGGGATAAGTCCAAGGTCGAGAACCTCCTTGCCAGCACTCAGAAGGCCTGAAATCATCGCGCTCTGGAGCATTACGCTTGAGGTTCTCCCGTCCCTTGCGACGGCTATAGTTTCTCCCTCGACGTAGGTTCCGATCGCGGTTCCCATCCTCAGGGCAAGCTCCGGCGTGATCTTCTCCCACAGAGTTCCGCGTATCCCCGCGGTTCCGAAGAGCTTCACGAACACCACCGGGAGTTATTTTCCCGCGGGGTTATAAACGTATATCGCCAGCCCCCTGAAGTTCACGAGCCTCATGGTTTTGGGCATCGCATCTCCTGCCAGCGGGAGGATGTAAACCGGAACGCCCAGCCTCTTGGAGAGTTCGAGGATCGGTTTCACTATCTCCGGGGTCGGCCTGATTGAGTAGAGCGCCTTGGTAGAACGGTAGAGTTCAAGGTTCGGGCTGAACAGATCGTCCTTCACAGCGCTGATGCCCAGCTCTTCAGCTTTCTCCACCGCTTGAGGATTCCAGTCGACGGCTAAAACATCGTAGCCGAGTTCTTTTAGCGTGAGAGCCACCTTGAACTGAAAGCCTATCCCAAGCTCGGCTATTTTACCGCGCGGCACCTCCGATGCCAAGAAATCTGCGAAGTCTTCGATCGGCATGGATGGAGTTGGAGAGGGGGTTTAAAAGCCTAAGCTCAAACTTCCGAAAGTTTTATACGTTCTCCAATTTAGGTATCACTGCTAATGAGTAAACTTGGGAGAGTGAAATTTGGGTTTTGGAGGTTATCCACATGCACGAGGAAGAGATCGTTGAAAAGCTTCAGAAGCTCGGTCTCACCAAGTACGAGAGTTTAGCCTACATAACTCTCCTGAAGCTTGGCCCGAGCAAGGCGACCGATATAACAAAGGAGAGTGGCATTCCCCACACGCGCGTTTACGACGTTCTCAGCTCGCTCCACAGGAAGGGATTCGTGGATGTGATGCAGGGTTCCCCGAGGCTCTACAAGCCCGTCAACCCGGAGGTCGTGCTCGAGAAGATAAAGGAGGACTTCATAGAGGATATTGAGAACCTTAAAGCTGCTTTCCTCGACCTCTACCGCGAGGTTCACGGCGAGGATCTGCCCGAGATATGGACGATACAGGGCTTCGACAACACCGTCGAGAGGGCAGAGTACGTCATAAGGACCGCCAAGCACGAGGTTCTGATCAACACGCCCTTCGAGTTCCTCAAGCTCCTCAAGAGCGAGATCCGCGCGAGGAAGGATGTTCTCTTCGTCATAATCAGCAACTTCGACGAGGTTCCCGACTGGCTTCAGGGGAGCAACGTAATCCTCGCCAGGACCGGCGGTGCCCCCTGGCTCATGGCCAGCTGGATAATAGGCGATTCTGATTACTCAATATTCTTTGGTGCAATTCCAAAGGATAAACGCCGTGAGAAGTTCTACTCATTCTGGACTAAAAGTCCAAGAGCGGTATTCCAGTATATGCACTGGTTTTACACCATCTACTTTGACAACAGTGAGGTTGTAAAGTCCTTGGACTACAAGACCCTTTCAAAGCCCTTAACTCTCGTCAACATCAGAACACTAATCACAGTACTCAGACAGGCCGGTCTTCCAAGGGAAGTTGAGATCATTGGAAAGCTCGTTGATACTAGGGAACCCGTCGAACTCCGTGGGAAGGTGGTTGACTATGAGTATACCCCCCTCATTGCGAACGTCACAGTGGAGGCAGATGGTTCCTACTGGAAAGTTGGGGGGATCAACAGTTATGTAGAGGATATTGAGGGGGAGAAGTTCATCCTCCTCGAGTAATTTCTCCTTTCTTTTGTTAACAGGGCGGTTCCATGCGAATCCTCATGCTTGGCTTTGAATACCTGCCCCTCAAGGTCGGTGGACTGGCAGAGGTGATAACGAGCACAGCCGAGGGGCTTGCAGAACTAGGCACGAGGTTGTGGTTTTTATCCCCGATCACGGGAGAAACCTCGGAACGGACGGAAAGAGGCGCGCGAGGGAGGACTTCACGTGGAAGAAGGCCTGCGAGAGATACGTTAAGGTTTATCTCAACGAGGTCGACAAGGCCATGTCTTTCCTCCGCTAACGCCAGTCATGCTCCGCCAGAAACTTCCTCCTCAACCTTTTTATCGTCCCGGAAGTACCGAGCGTTCTGAAGATCGCCTTTGAGCCGTTTATCTCCGTGACTAGTGTTAGAGCAAGGCGAAGCTCCTTCACGTGCTTCCTGTCGACCCTAACGATGCCGGTCTGGCTCCTCTCATCGAACTTTATGAACCAGGGCTTTGCCTTTGCCGAGCCGAGAACTCCGAGCGTTGAGAGGCTCGCGTCCCAGATGGCGCGCTTTATCTCGTCCTTCGTGAAGGCCCTCTCGCCGATGACCTGAAAGGCTATGTAGCGGTGCTTGTCCCTCAAAGTGGGCGGCAAATACTTCGGCTTCTCCCTCATCTTCACACCTCCACGGATTTGGCCACCAACCTTTTTAAGCCATGCCCCGAGGCTGGGTTAGCGAGGTGAGAGCTTTGGTCTGGGAGACGCCTTACTTCTCATACGCGGTGCGCGAGTTACCCAAGGGCTGCCAGCTCTGCGTTAGGGGAGAGAAGCTCGTCCTCTTCACAACCGGAAAATGCCCGCGAGACTGCTTCTACTGTCCGCTCAGCCCCTGGAGAAAGGAGGATGTAGTTTACGCCAACGAGAGGCCCGTTAAGAGTGCCGACGACATAATAGAGGAGGCCCTCCTGCAGGAGGCAAAGGGAGCGGGCGTTACCGGCGGAGACCCTCTCGCGAGGCTCGACAGGACTGTTGAGTATATCAAACTCCTCAAGGAGAACTTTGGCGAGGACTTCCACATTCACCTTTACACCGGCGGCGCTTTAGCTACAAAAAGAACCCTTGAAAAGCTCTACGACGCTGGTTTAGATGAGATACGCTTTCACCCGGACCTTTTCAACCCCAACTCAAAACTCTTCAGAGTGGAGATAGAGAACATAAGGAACGCCTTCGACTTCGACTGGGACGTCGGCGGCGAGATCCCATCCATCCCGGGCCAGTTCGAGAGGATGAAGTGGTACGCCGAGTTCTTAGACAAGCTCGGCGCGAAGTTCCTCAACGTGAACGAGCTTGAGTACAGCGAGACGACGCTCAAGACGCTCCTGGATATGGGCTACCAGCCGGTCAGCGACGAGAGCGCGGCCATAAAAGGCTCCCTCGAACTCGGCCTCAAGCTCCTCGAATGGGGCGAAGAGAACACTTCACTCAGCTACCACCTCTGCACCGCCAAGCTGAAGGACGCGGTACAGCTGAGGAACCGCCTCAGGAGAATGGCAAGGAAGGTGTCCAAACCCTACATGGAGGTGACCGAGGAGGGGACGCTCCGCTTTGGCATCGCCGAGTACGACGACCTCGATGCCCTCTACAGCTTCCTCGTGGAGGAGGCGGAGGTGCCAGAGGAGTGGCTCCACATCAACCGCGAGAAGGGCAGGATAGAGATGCCCGAGGATGTAGCTGTTGAGCTTGCCGAGGCGATAGAGGGCGACGTTAGGTTCTTCATCGTGGAGGAGTACCCGACCTGGGATCACCTCGAAGTGGAGAGGATTCCGCTTCCTTGATTTTACTTTCCGGAGTTGTTGTTTCTGGGAGCATAAGTTATAATGGTTTAGAGAAGGTTAGCTGCTCCATGTATGCACATATCGGCGACTCTTTGGCAAAACGATAATATAGCCTATGACGTTACGAAAGATTCAAAAATACGGCCGAAGGTGAAAATTTTAGAAAGAATGGAGTCTCAGACCTCAACCTTCTCAATCCCTATCTTCGCCTGAACCTCTGGCCACTTGACGACGTAGCCTTTGGCTTCTCCAAAGACCACCTCGGTCGCCCTCGTCTCCTTCATGATGTAGTCGAGGTTTTCGCTGAGAAGCTCGCGGTTCTCTTCGTTTGTCTCTATCGTGACCCTAATGCGGTCGTTAACGTCCAAATCAAGCCTCTTGCGCATCTCCTGTATCCTCCTCACGAACTCCCTGGCTAGGCCCTCAGCGAGCAGTTCCCTCGTGAGGGTCTTGTCGATGAACACTCTTCCGTCCTCGAAGTCTTCAGCAACGAAGAAGTCCGGCAGCTTCTCCTCGATCGTCAGGTGCTCCCTTGTGAGGTGGAAGGTCTTGCCCTCGATTTCAACGTCCATTTCGCCCTTCTCGTATAGCCTCCTGCCGTGCTCGCTTATCCAGGCTATGACCTTCTTAGCGTCGCCCTTGAACTCCGGGCCAACTTTGGCGAAGTTCGGTTTTATGATAAGCTCGCGCTCGACCCTGCCAACGGTCACTTCCTTGGCGTTGAGCTGGTCTTTCAGCAGTCTGTTCAGCCTCTCGACGGCCTTCCTGACGGTTTCGTCCTCGGTCTCTATGATTATCCTCCTGACTGGGTAGCGGAGCTTTATTTTGGCCCTCTGCCTGGCGCTTGAACCTGCCTCGACGATTTTCCTTACTGCCTCCATCTCGCGCTCGAGTTCACCATCTATGGCCTTCTCATCAGCCTTCGGCCAGTCTAGCATGTGGACGCTTTCAATACCAACGAACGGCCTCAGGAGGTTCTGGTATATCTCCTCTGCTATGTAGGGCGTGAATGGCGCCGTGAGCCTAAGGAGAACGTCGAAGAC
>WAMH01000060.1 GCA_015522395.1 Thermococcus sp.
GAGGATGCTACCGACCGGAAAGGCGGCCGAATTGCTCTTGGCAGTGTGGCTTATCGTCCTTGTGGCCTTTCTCCTGCTCCGGTGGAGTCTAGTTTACCTCACCATCCCTGCCCTATGGCTCCTCTTCGTGGCGGCATTCTTCTTCAAGCCCACGATGGCGGTGGAAGTGGAGAGGGTAGTCTCCCACAACCGCTTCCTCGAGGGTAGTGCGGTGGAGGTGACCATCAGGGTTCACTCCAGGGAGAGGATACCCAGCCTGAAGATACGGGACGACGTTCCGGGAGACCTCGAGCTGGTTGATGGGAGTTCGGGGTGGGTAGTATCGCTCGGGAAGGGCGAAACGAGGGAGTTAAGGTACACCGTCAGGATGAAGCGTGGGATACACGAGTTCAACTGGATAGAGCTGGACTATCGCGATCCCTTCGGCTTCTTTCACTCGAGGAAGGTCGTCGACGACTACTTTGAGCTCATAGGCGTCCCAATCATCGAGGACGTCCCCACGCCGTACTCCACGAGGGGAACCAAGATAACGATTGGAGCTCTACCATCTCCAAGGGTGGGTGAGGGCGTTGAGTTCCACGCCATAAGGGAGTACCAGCCAGGAGACCCGCTCAAGATAATCAACTGGAAGGCAACAGCCAGAACCGGGAGAATAATGGCCAACGAGTATGAGAGCGAGAGGAAGGTTGACGTGGTCTTCATCGTTGATGCGTCCTACACGGGCGAGCTGGTCTTCGACGAGCTCATACGCTCGGCGGCATCGCTGATGCTCAACGCCCTGAACGACGGGACCAGCTTTGGCCTTCTTTTGGCGGAGGACGTCCCCCTGTGGGTCCGCCCAGACTACGGCAAGAGGCACTTCTTCAAGTGCATAGACTTCCTGAGCACGGCCAAACCGGATAAGAACAACATGATAGCCTACCAGGTCGAGCACCTCATACGCTCCCACTTTCCGCCGAGGGCCCAGCTCGTCTACTTCTCGCCCCTCCTGACGGAGGAGAGCAGAAAAGCCCTCGAGACGATGGCCGCCTTTGGCTACAATGTTGTGGTGATAAGCCCGAACCCCTACACCGCCCTCGAACCGAAGAGCCGTGAGGAGGAGCTGGCCTTAAGGCTCCTGAGCCTCGAAAGAAAGGCAGTACTCAGGAAGATGAGATCCTACGCCATCATAGTGGACTGGGACGTGAGAAAGCCGCTGAAAGCCGCGATAGCGGAGGTGATGGGCCGTGGAGCTTGAGCGCGGCCGGCGTTTCTACTCCATCATCCCACTGGCGCTGATAACCCTCATCCTTGCGAGGCTCAACCCCGCGACCTTGGTACTGATGCCCCTTGGCATCCTCGCCCTCCGCTGGTACTCGATGGGTGCCGCTTTTGTGGCCGCGGTTGGGGTGTACCTCGTTTATGCCTGCGCCGGTGGGTTTCTCGGGCTGACTCTCATCAGCCTGGCATTGCTGACCGCTGAAATGGCCTACCTTGACAGGGAGCGCGCTCCCGCCGGTCATTACATCGTACTCCTTACTGCGGTATTCCTGGCCTTCCCAACGTACTTCCTCATGGCGGTTACTGCGCCGCTGGTCCCCAGGCTCGAGGTAACGGCCGTTGCGGCGGTTCTTGTTCTGTCGCTCTACCTGTTTTCGAAGCTGGCCACGGACTAAACGTTCCAGCTTCCCTCCTTTTTCAAGGCCTCCCTGGCCATTTTTAGCCCCAGTTCGACGCACTCCTTCAATGGTTTTCCCCGTGAGTAGGCGGCGAGAAATCCGCCCGCGAAGGCATCACCCGCCCCTGTGGGATCGACTATCTCCCCTTCGTCTATCTGCAGTGGTTTGAACTCCCTTAAATCGCCGTCGTAGAGCAGAACCCCCCTCTCCCCGCGGGTTATTATCACGAGTTCCGCACCCCAGTCATAGAACGTCTCTGCGGCCGCCTTCACGTCGTTCTCACCTGTAATGACGAGGGCTTCTCTCTCGTTGGGGAAGAGCACTTCAGCGCGGGAGACTATTTCTCTGATGAGGTTTCTCCTGTTTCTGTAGTCGTCCATGTAAGTCGGGTTGAAGTCGAGGCTTACCCTCTTCCCCTCGAGCCTTTTCACGGCCTTCAGCTGCTCTTCCGGCGGAATTGGGGCTATGTGAAACACCTTCGCCTGCATGTATTCCCCTGGAATCGGTGTCTCACCCATTTCTCTGGCAACGCCCATGTCAACCGGAGAATCGACGCTCCCGTCTTCGTGGTAGATGACCTCGATTCGGATAGTCCTTCCTGGGAGAACCTGAACGCCCCTCGTGTCGAGCACATTTGAGAGCCTTTCTAGCCACTCCCGGGGAAAATCGGTCCCGACCTTCGTTACAAGCCCTACCTTCGCACCGGCCGAAGCGGCGGAAGTGGCAACCGCGGCGGCCGCACCCCCTGGTAGAACCTTCTTCCTTCCGTCCGGAAACCTTATGTGGTCTATCGAAACGTGACCCAGAACCACAACATCGAGTTCCATCGAAATTCCCTCCCCTGCTTATCGCGGGCCACCTTTAAGCCGTTTCCGGTCGTGGTAAGAAAGTTATACCCCTCCGTTCAGATGTTCATCGAAAAGGATTTAAAGTCCGGCCCCAATGATTCACCGGTGATAAACATGGAGCAGGTTTTCCAGAACGAAACCGTTAGGGAGATCCTCGATAAGTACAGGCGCATATGGGCCATAGGCCACGCCCAGAGCGTCCTCGGATGGGACATGGAGGTCAACATGCCCAAGGAGGGGATCCTTGAGAGAAGCGTGGCCCAGGGTGAGTTAAGCGTTCTCAGCCAGGAGTTTCTGCTCAAGCCGGAGTTTGTGGAGCTCGTTGAGAAGGCCAAGGGCATGGAGCTCAACGAGTACGAGCGCGGTGTTGTTAGGGTCCTCGACCGCTCGATAAGGATAAGCAAGTCCTTCCCACCGGAGTTCCTCAGGGAGGTCAGCGAGGTAACGAGCCAGGCAACCAAGGCCTGGGAGGAGGCAAAGAAGAGCAACGACTACTCCAAGTTCGAACCGTGGCTCGACAAAATCATAGACCTTGCGAAGCGCGCCGCCGACTACCTCGGCTACGAGGAAGAACCCTACGATGCACTCCTCGACATGTTCGAAGAAGGAACAACCACAAAGGAAGTCGAGCGGATGTTCGAGAGGCTCGAGAAGGAACTGAAGCCCCTCGTTGAAAAGATCATGGAAGAGGGAAAGGTTCCGCAGAGCCATCCGCTCGAGAAAGAAAAATACGAAAAGGAGCAGATGGAGCGCGTTAACCTCTGGATCCTTGAGAAGTTCGGCTTCCCGCTCGGAGTCCGCTCCCGCCTGGACGTCTCGGCCCATCCGTTCACCACCGAGTTCGGAATAAGGGACGTTAGGATAACGACGAGATACGAGGGCTACGACTTCAGGAGGACGATTCTAAGTACGGTCCACGAGTTTGGTCACGCACTCTACGAGCTCCAGCAGGACGAGAGGTTCATGTTCAGTCCGATAGCTGGAGGAGTTTCCCTCGGAATCCACGAGAGCCAGAGCCGCTTCTGGGAGAACATCATCGGCCGCTCAAGGGAGTTCGCCGGGCTTATCCACCCCGTCCTCAAGGAGAACCTGCCCTTCATGGCGAACTACACCCCCGAGGATGTCTACCTCTACTTCAACATAGTTAGGCCGGACTTCATAAGGACGGAGGCCGATGTGGTTACCTACAACTTCCACATACTGCTTCGCTTCAAGCTCGAGAGAATGATGCTCAACGAGGGCGTCAAGGCGAAGGATTTACCCGAGCTCTGGAACGAGGAGATGGAGAGGCTTTTGGGCATAAGGCCGAAGACCTACTCGGAGGGAATCCTCCAGGACATCCACTGGGCGCACGGAACGATAGGCTACTTCCCGACGTACAGTATAGGAACGCTCCTCGCGGCCCAGTACTA
>WAMH01000061.1 GCA_015522395.1 Thermococcus sp.
GCTCCGGGGAGTCATCTATCGGCTTCGTCAGCTTGGCCCTCTCCTCGAACCACGTCTCGAAGAACTTCGTCCTGAGGAAGAACGGCGCCTTCGTCTTCTTCTTGTGGCCGCCGAAGGTCGGCCTCTCGAACTGAAGCTCTATCTTCGTCAGAAGCTTCGCCCAGAGCGCCTTTCCGGGGAGCCAGCGGTAGCGCTTTTGAAGGGCGCGATTGAATGCCTCCTCAATGCACCAGTAGGTGTCAGCGAGCGTTCCGTCGAAGTCAAAGGCGATTATCATTCAACCACCTCCGAGGCTGATGTACGTCTGACCTGCCTTCACGTGGTCCGACAGAAAGTCGTCCGTTCTGCCATAGGCCCAGATAACGCGGAAGCTCCCGTTTGCGGGGATTTCAAAGTCGTAGCGGTCTCCCGTGTTGAGTTTCCTTGAAAATTCGACCACCGTGAAATCCCCCTCTTCCCCGCCGCCGTAAGAGATGATGCTCTCCTCACCTCCGTATGTCGTGTCCGGGCTGTGGGGGCCGGCGAAGCCGGTGGAGTAATCATCGCTGATCTTGACAGTCCCGTTTGGGAGGACGTAGGCTATAACGATGTCCATCTTTTTCATTCCCGGTCCGCCGCCGAAGCCCACGGCGAGCCAGCCGCGCGTTTCAGCTTTCATGCCAACGAAGAGGGTGCCGTTTTCAACGCGGAAGAATGCCGAAAACTCCCCATTGTCTGCCGTGAAGTTGACACTGTATTCACCGGGCGAGATAGCACCGTCGGGCTTCCAGGGGACAGTTGAGGTGCCCGGCCGGCTGGGTGCTCCGCCCCCGCCCATGCATCCGGCCGAAGCCGCAAGCAGGGCAACCATGAGAACCAACGCGAGAGGTTTGATGCCTTTCATCATGCGATTAAGGTGGAGGCTTGACTTTTAAGCCTGCCGCCGGCACAAAGCATATATTCACCCCGACCAACTTTCAACGACCGTCTTAAAGTTAAGAAGGTGATAGGCATGGGAAGACACTACCTCCCGAACCTCCCGCAGAAGGGGGAAATGCTGAGGGAAATCGGGTTTGAGAGCATTGATGAGCTGTTCTCGGACGTCCCGGAGGGGATGGTCAAGGAGTTCGACCTTCCGGAGGGAAAGAGCGAGTACGAGGTCTTCACCGAACTCAACGAAGTCCTGAGCGGGAATAAAACCGTCCTCGAGATGCCGAGCTTTCTTGGTGCTGGAACCTACTTCCACTACGTTCCCGCCCACGTCAAGTACCTCATCGAGAGGAGCGAGTTCCTGACTGCATACACCCCCTACCAGCCCGAGGTAAGCCAGGGTATGCTCCAAGCGCTCTTCGAGTACCAGAGCCTCATCGCGGAACTCGTTGGCCTGCCAATAGTGAACTCCTCGATGTACGACTGGGGAACAGCGATGGCGGAGGCGGCCTTGATGGCGGCCAGACACACCAAGAGGAAGAAGTTCGTCGTTCCAAGGGCACTCAGCCCGGAAAAGAAGGAAGTTCTGAAAACCTACACCGCCGGCCCGGGACTCGAGACGGTTGATGTCCCCTGGGACGAAAGGGGCCAGCTCGACGTCGAGAAGCTCAAGGAGGCCGTTGAAGGCGCCGTCGGAGTCTACATAGAGATGCCCAACTTCTTTGGTCTCCTCGAGGAGAACATAGTGGAGATAGGCGAGATAGCCCACGAGGCCGGGGCGCTCTTCGTCGTTGGGGTTGACCCAACAATCCTGGGAATAGTTGAGGCCCCCGGCGAGCTTGGAGCGGACATTGTGGTCGGAGAAGCGGCTTACTTCGGAAACCCGATGAACTTCGGCGGCCCGAGGGCTGGAATCTTCGCGGTCAGAAACGACAGGAAGCTGATAAGACAGATGCCCGGCAGGATAATCGGAATGACGAAAACGGAAGACGGAAAGAGGGCCTTCGTGATGACCCTCCAGACGAGGGAGCAGCACATAAGGCGCGCCAAGGCCACCTCGAACATCTGCTCCAACGAGGCGCTCGTTGCCGTGGCGGCTGCCATACACCTCGCAAGCCTCGGGCCGAGGGGCCTCAGGGAGCTTGGAGAGGTCATCCTCAAGAACACCGCCTACCTCAAGAGGAGACTGAGCGAAGTTGCCGATGTTCCCTTTGATGGGGTCAACTTCAAGGACGTTCCGGTCAAGTTCCGCGTTCCCTACGACGTGATACACGAGGGGCTTCTGGAGAATGGTATACACGGTGGCTACTACCTCGGAAAGCACTTCCCGGAGTTAGGCGAGGCTGCCCTCTTCGCGGCAACTGAAACTACGAGGAAGGAGTGGATTGATGAACTAATCGAGGCCCTCAAGGAGGTGGCCTGAATGTTCCGCCAGGCTAAATGGGATGAACCTACCGTTTTTGAGCTTTCCAGGCCCGGAAGGGTCGGCTACACCATGCCTAAGCCGATTGAAGATGTTGAGGTAAAAATCCCCGAGAAGCTGAGGAGGAAAAGCGAACTCAACCTTCCTGAACTGAGCGAGCCTGAGGTGGTCAAGCACTACACGAGACTGAGCGAGATGAACTACGGTGTTGACTCCGGCATCTATCCCCTCGGCTCGTGCACCATGAAGTACAACCCCAAGATAAACGAGGAAATCGCTGGTCATCCCGGTGTTGCGTACGTCCACCCCTACCAGGATGAGAGGACCGTCCAGGGAGCGCTCAGGATAATGTGGGAGCTGGAGGGGTGGCTGAAGGAGATAACCGGAATGGACCGCTTCACCCTCCAGCCGGCGGCCGGAGCGAACGGAGAATTCACCGGTGTTTCGATAATCCGCGCCTACCACCTCGACCGCGGGGAAACGCAGAGGACGGAAATGCTCATTCCGGATTCAGCGCACGGGACTAACCCGGCTTCCTCGGCGATGGCGGGCTTTAAAGTTATCGAGATACCCTCCAAAGATAACGGAACCGTTGACCTTGAGGCATTAGAGAACGCAGTGAGCGAGAGGACGGCCGGACTGATGCTGACCAACCCCAACACGCTCGGAATCTTCGAGGACGAGATACTGGAGATAGCTAAGATCGTCCACAGGGCCGGCGGTCTGCTCTACTACGACGGCGCGAACCTCAACGCCGTCCTCGGAAAGGTCAGGCCCGGCGATATGGGCTTCGACGTGGTGCACCTCAACCTCCACAAGACCTTCTCGACGCCTCACGGTGGCGGCGGCCCAGGAAGCGGACCGGTAGGAGTAAAAGACTTCCTGAAGGATTATCTGCCTGTTCCGCTCGTGGGCTACGACGAGGAGAACGACCGCTACTACCTGGACTACAACGTGCCCAAGAGCATCGGCAAGGTAAAGGAGCTTTACGGCAACTTCGCGGTTATGGTTAGGGCTTTAACGTATCTCAAGATAATGGGAAGGGAAGGATTGAGAGAGACCAGTGAGATAGCGGTTTTGAACGCCAACTACATAACGAGAAAGCTGAAGGGAACCAAGGGCTACGAACTACCCGGAAAGGAACTCAGGAAGCACGAGACCGTCTTCTCGGCCGAACCAATGAAGAAGGAGACGGGTGTTAAAGCCCTCGACGTTGCCAAGAGGCTCCTCGACTTCGGAATGCACGCGCCAACGATTTACTTCCCGCTCATAGTGCATGAGGCTTTGATGATAGAGCCGACCGAGACTGTGAGCAAGGAAGAGCTTGACGCCTACGTCGATGCCCTCAAGAGGATAAGCGAGGAGGCTTACACAAACCCCGAGGTGGTGAAGAGCGCCCCCCACAACACCGCGGTGAAGAGGGTTGACGACGTTTTAGCTGCCAAGAGGCCAATAATCAGCTGGCGCATGTACCGCGAGCTTAAGGAGAAGGGCGAGATAGATATTTGATTTTTCTCCCTTCGTTCTTCTTGAATTTTACCTGCCGTCTTCCTAGACCCGTGGAAGTATTCCCCGTGCTTGAGCTCCATAAAAAGAGACCAGTTCCGCGTGGATATCTCAAAAGAACCTCAATCCCATCCAGCGCTTGCCTGTAAGGGTTGGGATGGTGCGGGGGAGGGGATTTGAACCCCTGAACCCCTGCGGGAGTGGATCTTGAGTCCACCGCCTTTGACCAGGCTCGGCAACCCCCGCGCTGGCGGGTTCGAGAATGGTAAAGCCCGGGAGGCTTATAAATTTAACTCCGGGGCAAAGATCAGCGCTCGAGCCTCTTCACGCCATCCTTGGTGCCGACCAAAACCACGTCCGCTATGTCCGCGAAGATGCCATTTTCAACGACGCCTGGGATGTTGTTCAGCTCTATCTCGAGGTCAAGGGGGTCATCAATGCGGTGGAAGCGAACATCAAGTATGAAGTTGCCGTTGTCCGTAACTACCGGTCCGTCCTTCTTGGCCGCCATTCTGAGCTCCGCCTCGGCGTTGAAGACCTCAACCTCCTCAGCGATGGCTCTCCAGGCTGCAGGGATAACCTCTATCGGCACCGGCATCCTCTGGCCGAGCCTCTCGACGAGCTTGCTTTCATCAACGAGCACGAGGAACGTCCCCGCGCGGTACTCGATTATCTTCTCCATCGTCAGGGCGGCACCGCGGCCCTTGATGAGGTTAAGACTGGGATCAACTTCATCTGCCCCGTCAACGGCTATGTCTATCGCATCGACCTCGTCAAGGGAAACCACGGGGATGCCGTTCTCTATAGCCAGGAGCCTAGACTGATGGGAGGTAGGAACGCCGTAGACGTCCTCAAGCTCCTCCTCCATTATGAGCTTTCCGAGGTACTCGATGAAGTAAGCGGTGGTTGAGCCGGTGCCGAGACTGATCACCGTATCATCCTCGATGAACTTCAGGGCTTCCCTTGCAACGGCCCTCTTGAGTTCCTCCATAACATCACCCCACGGGAGTAGAGTTGCACGGAACGCTTGCGCTCCCGTTCACAACCATCTGGTAGAGCAGACTCTGGTTCGAGTAGCACTGAGGCGTAAAGTGTATAACCAGCGAATAGGTCAGCATGACGAAGTAGAGCCAGAACAGGCTCCAGCCCCAGAAGGCTTTCCGGAATATAGCCCTCTCGTCGGGAACGTCCGGCGGAAGTTCCTTTATCACCGCCATTACAAACTTGTCCGTAACCACGTACATTGCCACACCGAGGAGCCAGCCGTACTCGAACTTCGCCGCGGCCAGACCGCTGATTATGCCGGTTATTGTACCCCAGAGATAAACCGTGAGGGAGAACTTGTGCTCGATGGCCAGCTTCACCTTCTTCACCCACGGTTAGCTTTTAAGGAGGGCTTAAAAAGTTTCCCGACGGGGCGGTAAAAAAAGGGGGAAGTCACCTTCTCCTGAAGAGCAACAGCATGCCCAGCACCACGAGAAGCCCCACCGCAACACTGCTGAAGAAGGGGAC
>WAMH01000062.1 GCA_015522395.1 Thermococcus sp.
AGGTTCCGTGGGGAGTTATCAGCTCCGTGTAGGTGCCCCCTATGACATTGCCGCCGAGCATCCTGTTTATGTACTTCGTGACAAGACCAGGGTAGACTCCGAAGAGGACGTTGGGTACCGCCAGTATCGTCATCGCTATCAGGAGCGGTAGCGGTGCCTCCTTAACTTCGCCGAGGTCGCTCGGGGTCTGGCCGAACCACACTCCGTAGAGGAACCTGACGACGTAGGCAAAGGCCAGCCCGCTTCCGAGGAATACCGTTGCCGCCACCAGCGGCATGTTCGCTCCGATGGCCCCCTCGTAGATTAGCCACTTGCTCGCGAATCCTGCCATGGGGGGTATTCCCGCTAAGCTGAGAACCGCTATCAGGGCCATCGTGAAGGTGTAAGGCATCTTTCTGGCTAGACCACCAAGGTCCTTGAACTGTGTCTTCCCGGTCTGGAGGATTATGGCAGCGGTCACGAGCCAGAAGAGACCCTTGAAGACTGCATGACTGAGAACGTGGAAGAGACCGCCCGCTATTCCAACCGCACTCCCGGTTCCAAAGGCGAGGAGAATGTAGCCGACCTGTCCAACGGAGGAGTAGGCGAAGAGTTTCCTTATGTCCTCCTGGAGAACCGCCAGGAAGCTTGCGACGACTACCGTGATGGCGCCTACCCACGCTATTACGTAGGCGAAGGTTATGTGTCCGTGGAATGTCCCCAGTTCAGCGTAGAGCTTGGTGCCCATCAGCAGGTAGATGAGCAGTATTCCGTAAACCCCCGCCTTGCTCAGGGCCCCGCTGAAGAAGCTGGTGTAGCTCTGGTCGTTCTCACTGTACGCTCCAGGTGCCCAGACGTGGAGCGGAACAGCTCCTGCCTTGACACCGAACGCTGTTAGGAACAGTGTGAAGAGCAGTATTGTCTCGCTCTTGCTTATCGTTCCGAGGGAGGAGTCTATGTAAAGGGCCTGCCTTATTGTGTTGAAGTCAAAGGAGCCGGTCTTGGCGTAGAGTATACCTATCGCCAGTAGCATCGAGTAGGCTCCTATAACGCTTAGCACGAAGTACTTGAGGGACTCGTGCCTGTTCCTCTTGAGAACCATCATGAAGCTCGCGAAGGTCATAAGCTCCCAGAGCAGGAAGAAGCTTATGAAGTCCTGGCTCAGGAAGACCCCCAGCACACCGGTCATGCTCATGAGGGCGAAGAGCCAGTCGTAGCCGTTTCTGGAGGTGGAGATCATTCCAAAGGCCATGGCCAGTCCGACAAGGGAGGCTATCGCCGCAAAGTACCAGGTCATGCTGTTCAGCTGGAACCGCATGAGGAAGCCACTGACGGTTACGGTGTAGGTTACCGATTTCTCCATCACCGCCGGGTATAGATGGACCAGGCAGGCGACGGGGATTGAAGCGCCGGCCAGTCCCAGGGTTTCCCTTATCACCCTGAAGTCAAATGCCCACGCGAGGAGCCCGAAGATTATGGGTGCGAATATTATCACGAGGAGTTCGCTGATCATGCTCCCACCCCCGTCAGAGGCATCAGCGGAACGTTCTTGATGTACTGGCCCACGTTGAAGATGTCATTGCCGGCTTTCTGGGCTAGGCTCCAAGCGTACTGCGGGTAGACGCCTATTACTATCACAAGTGCCGCCAGGAAGAGCAGTATGAGACTCATTGAGATCCCCTCGCCGATTCTTTCGCCCTCTCCGGTGAACCACATCGCGTGTATGAAGCGGATGTAATAGACAGCCTCCACGACGCTGGCGCCGAGGATGAGCGCAACACCCCACGTGTAGCCGGCCTCAATTCCTGCCACGAGTATCCTGATCTTGCTCCAGAATATGTTGAAGAGAGGTATCCCGACCGCCGCTAGCGAACCTATCGTCAGGGTGAAGGCCGTTAGGGGCATCCTCCTGCCGAGGCCGCGGAAGTCCTCTATGCTCGTTCCTCCAAGCTTGACCCCAACGTAGCCAACGCCAAGGAACAGAAGGGCCTTGACTATCGCATGGTTTATCATGTGGAACACGCCTGCATCGACTCCGGCCCTGGTCCCGAGGGCCAGTGCGAAGGCTATCAGTCCCACCTGGCTTATCGAGGAGTAGGCTATCATCCTCTTAACGTCCCTCTGCCTCAGGGCCGCGAACTCTGCAACCACAACAGTCAGGACGGCCATTGCTATGAGAAGGCTTAGAACGCTGTGCCAGCTCTTGACGGTCTGCATCAGGTAGAGTAGCCTCACCATGGCGTAGAGCCCTGCTTTGACCACGAACGCCGAGAACATCACTGCAACCGCGTAGGGTGCGGCTTGGTAAGCGTCCGGCGCCCAGGCGTTGAGCGGGAACAGTTCGGCCTCAACGGCCAGTCCAAAGATTATGAGTGACAGACCGACCTGTGCAACCGTGGGGTTCATGCTCCCCGCCAGCTGGGCTATCTGAGCCATGTTGAGTGTTCCCAGGGAGCCATAGATCAGCGTCAGGCCGATGAGGAAAAAGCTTGAGCCGATCCCACCAAGGATCATGTACTTGAGTGAGGCCTCGGCCGCTTCGCCCGTCTTGTTGTAGGCCGTTAGGGCGTAGGCGGTTATGGAGGTTATCTCCATGAAGACGAAGAGGTTGAAGATATCCCCGGTCGCTATCATTCCCGTCGCGCCGAGCATCAGCAGGAGGGAGAGCATGACGTACTTGTCGGCCGGTGGTTTGATGTCCGCAACGTAGCTGAACACAGCGGTCATAAAGCTCACCGCGGCCACTATGAGCACGAACAGCGCCGCGAAGTGGCCGAGGTAGAGGTCTATCCCAACCGGCGGTTTCCATGCACCGGCCATGACTATGATGGGCTTGCCCGTGGTGTAAACGGTCTGGAAGACCCAAGCTGCCACTGCGGTTTGGAGGGTTGTTATCAGCACGAGGTATCCTTTAACGGCCTTTTCACCAGCCCCTTTGATGAGGGGCACGAAGAACGCACTGATGAGCGGTAGGGCTATGAGGAGCGAAGCGTACTGTCCGTTCATCCTCTCAGCCTCCTTATCTCCTCGATGTTAAGGGTTCCATACTTCTCGTAAAGGATTATGGCCGCGCTGAGAGCGAGGGCGGTCGTGGCGACACCGATGACTATGGCCGTTAGAACCAGGGCCTGTGGAATCGGATCAACGGCGTTGTTTGGCCCCACACCCTCGCTCAGGATTGGAGCGCTCCTTCCCGCAATGTAACCAACGCTCACTAGGAGGAGGTTGACACCGCTCTCCATTATGCTGAGTCCAATGAGTATCTTGAGCACGTTCTTCTTTACAAGGACGGCGTAGAGTCCTATGAGAACCAAGCTTATCGCCCCGAAGTAGTAGACGCTTATCATTCCCTCACCTCCTCCTTGAGCATGTTGTCGATGATGCCGCTAAGCTCGGTGCCGACCTTTATGGCGATCAGGGTGTAGATTATGGGTATGAATCCGCCGCTGAAGAGTCTGCCCACGTCGTTGATACCCCAGTGCCACTGTTGCCATATCCAGTCGTAGAGGAAGTAGCCTCCCAGGGCGAGGCCTATGAGACCCACGAGAACGTAGCTCATTCCTGCAACTCCCTCGGTTTTCTCAAAGGCCCCGTGGGGTATCTCATACTGCGTGAAGGCCATGTATAGAAGAAGGAACGCCGTCGCTATGGTGGCCCCTCCGGGGAAGCCTCCACCCGGGGTAAGGTGTCCGTGGATAAAGATGTAGACACCGAAGAGAAGTATGAACGGCACGAGAAGCCGGGCCCCAGTGGTTAAAACCACCGAACCCTCGGTCCTTGCGGTTCTCTTCTTCTTCCTCCTCCAGAGGAGTGCACCAACGCCGGTGGAGGCTATGAACAGAACAGTTACCTCACCGAGCGTATCGAAGCCACGGTAGTTGACGACTATCGCCGTTACCGCGTTTACCGAGCCCGTCTGTTTTATGACGTTGTTAAGGTAGTACTGGCCGACGAGCATTCTGTCCTGTCCGAAGGGAACTCCAGTCAACCCTTGGGCCAGCCAGTAACCGATTATCAGCAGGGTGATTATCGCGAGCGCGCGCTTGAGCATCTTCACCACCTCACCCACCAGCCGGGCTTCTCCTCATCCTCGGTCTCGTAGCGCTGGGTTCTCTTGATGGCGAAGATGAACACCGCGCCGCTGAGGGCGGCGCCTATGGCCGCCTCTGTCATCGCCACGTCCGGCGCCTGGAGCATGAAGAACAGGAAAGACGCGAACAAGCTGACCGCCGCCATTCCAACCGCCGCCGCGAGGAGATCCTTCCACTCCACCGCTAGTATGGCGGAGATGATCATCAACCCGACTATGATGTAACTTATGCAACTGATGCAGTTCATTCCTCATCACCCTCCTCTTCGGGTTCCTCCGCCTGGGCCTTCGCCTTCAGGTGCTCGTCGTACTTGTCAACGACGCTCCCGGCCCACATCGGTATTCCAGTCTTGTAAGCGGCCCTTATGAGGGTGTGGGCGCTTATCGGGTTGGTCAGGAGCAGGAACGTTGCAACGATGACGGTCTGCACTATCCATGCCGGTGAGTATCCCTTTCCAACCGCCCAAAGGCCGGTCCCTATGATGACTCCAAGGCTTCCCAGTGTCGCGCTCTTCGTCGAAGTCTGCATCCTGTTGTAAACGTCGGGCATCCTGATGAGACCCAGCGTTGAGAGGAAGTAGAAGAACGTCCCTATAAACACCAAGACCTCTCCGGTTATTGAGAGCGCGTTCATAAACCTCCCTCCAGATACCTCGCAAATGCTATGACGCCGCCGAAGGCGAGAATCGCGTAAACCAGAGCCACGCTGATGTATATCATCCTGCCGTAGTAGAGCGCGAAGAGCACCATCAGTCCCGTCGTTATCGTCGTCATTATGTCAACCGCCACGAGCCTGTCTATGGTCGTCGGCCCCCTGAAGACCCTGTAGGTGCTCAGGAGAGTTGCTATGGCTATGAGGCTGAGGTAAACGGCTAGTCCTATCATCCGAAGATCACCTTCAGGAATTTTTCAAAGGGTTTGGTTATGTTAGCTGAAGAAACCTTAACGTGCTCCTCCTCGTTATCGGTGAGGGCCTCGTCGGGAACCCATATCCAGTGAACGAAGTACTCGTCTCCGTCCACGTCGAGCGTTATGGTTCCCGGGGTGAGGGTTATCGAATTCGCCAAGGAGAGCTTCCCCGTGTCTGTCCTGAGAACGGTCCTGCACTTGACGATTCCGGGTCTTATGGGCCTCTTCGGGTGGAGAACCCTGTATGCCACGTCGAGGTTGGCCACTATCATGGCCCAAAGGAAGTAGGGTATGTACGCTATTGCGTAGGCCACCTTCTTCGGGTGGAGGTTCGAGAGTCCCGCTGTTGTGAATATTGGATAGGTGAAAGCCGCTATGATCAGGGATGCTATGAACCCGAACTCCAGCTCCTGCGGGTCAAGGCTGGCCGTTAGCATTATCCATATCACGAACAGAACGATAACGGTGTAAAGGTACCTGCTCAACTTGCTGGCTTCGCCCATATCATCAACCTCCAGTGGTTGGTGGAATGTCAGACAGCCCAGTGAAGCTAATCGGTGGTTCTGGACAATCGCTTATAAACGTTACCTACCGAGAACCGCGTTCAAAACCTTTGGTTTGAAGCTGGGAGTCAAATCTGTCCTGCAATGGAAAAAACGGTCCCTTACAGTCCATATCTCTCTAGAACAGCTATGGGCTGGACTGGGCAAATATGGGAAGTGAGGGGGTCAGTAAATCGATATCCTCTTCACTCCCTCAAGCTTGGAGAGCTCGTTTATCAGATCTCCCGGAATTGGTTTCTCGGTGATTATGGTCAGCGTCGCCTCCGGATAGAGCTCCGGGTCCTCCGCGACGACCTGAACTATGTTTATGTCGCGCTCCGCTATCTTCTGGGCGATCTTGGCGAGTATTCCAACGGCCCTTGGCTCGGGTTCTATGTCAATGACCCCGTAGCCGACGTGCCTTCCAACGTACTTCATGTGAACCGTGGGCTCGAGGTTCATGTATATGTCCCTCAGCTCGGGTATCTTGAGGATCATGCCGACTGTTTCCTTCACGACGCGCCTGTCAACGTCGAGGGCCTTTGCTATCTTCGTGTACGGAACCTCTATGTCACCGGCCTTTATCTTGAGGTCCTCCGAGACTTTGAGGCCGTACTTTAGCAGTGTCTTGGCTATCTGCTTCCGGACTGGATATTCGTCAAAGTAATGCTCTATCTTTCCCCACATACGCCTCACCAATGTCAGTTCATCACTAGACTCTTTAATCCAATGATATTAAAATGTTTCCATGCCCGCATGATTGCAGAGGGCGTTTTGGAGTCCTCCAAAGAACGCTGCCACCATGCAGTCGGATTTTTTATCCATCGGCGTCTTTTTAAGTCCTCCGCAAAAACGCCCGAACATGGTTGAGATTCGCCTTCCCCACTCCGAGTTTCATGATCTTGGCGACGTGATCAGGTTCGTATGGCGCGAGACCCTCTACGCGGACTTTCCGAAGAGGGAAGTCGAGAGGGTTATACATAAAAAATACAGGGTTTCCCCCGAGATATCCGCCAGGGACGGCGCGCTGGTAATCGACACGGACTACGAAAAGGTTGAGGGATTCATTGCGCTTTACATCCAGAACAACCTCGGCGCGCTTTTGCGGAATCGCTATACAAAGAGAAAAGTTCTCTACGTCCACGAGGGGCTCGACGTCCCTCTTCTCGGCTACAACGCCTTCGGACTGATTGACAGGGGGACAAACCTGATTCAAATCCGGGGAGTAAGCGGCTGCAACCTGAGCTGTATCTTCTGCTCCGTTGATGAGGGGCCCTATTCAAGGACGAGAAGGCTCGACTATGTGGTTGACGTTGACTACCTTATGAAGTGGTTCGACGACGTTGCGAGGATAAAGGGGAGAGGTTTGGAGGCCCACCTCGACGGCCAGGGAGAACCGTTGATTTACCCCTTCAGGGTTGAGCTGGTTCAGGCGTTGCGGGAGCATCCAAACGTTTCTGTAATATCGATGCAGAGCAACGGGACGCTCTTAACAGATAAGCTCGTTGAGGAGCTTGCCGAGGCGGGACTCGACAGAGTGAACCTTTCAATTCACTCCCTTGACCCCGACAAGGCCAAGATGCTCATGGGGATGAAGAGCTACGACCTTGAGCACGTCCTTGATATGGCCGAATCCTTAGTGAACGCTGGAATAGACGTTCTAATAGCCCCTGTCATAATCTTCGGAATCAACGACGATGAAGCCGAGGCCTTCATAGAGTTCGCCCGGAAGATTGGAGCCGGAAAGCGCTGGCCGGCACTCGGCTTCCAGAACTACATACCCTACAAGTTCGGAAGGAACCCGACGATAGCCAAGGTAAAGCCCTTCAAGGAGTTCTACGCCTGGCTAAGGAATTTGGAGGAGAGGACGGGAATGAAACCGCTGGTCCTAAAGCCGAGCCACTTCGGCATGGAGAGGCGCGATTTTATCCCCTTGGCATTTAGACCCGGGGAAGTTGTCAAGGCCGAGGTCGTTCTGCCGGGCAGGATAGAGGGCGAAATGCTGGCCAAAGCGAGGAACAGGCTCATCGAAGTCGTTGGAACGAGAGCAGAAGTG